>JBILDL010000212.1:0-4870 GCA_044352635.1 Saprospiraceae bacterium
CGTGTGGAAACACCCCAGGAGGTAGCCCAGACAAACTCTTGATTATTGTCTTCTGTTAAAAATTTAACATCGAACGCTTTGGCAAAATTTTGGCCTAAGAAATGGGAAGTACCCGCTTGCAGTGCTTTTCCGTCCTGCATTAATGCTTCAATACAAAAGGTGTCCACCGCTCCGGCAAATCGTTCATTGGCTGTTTTAACCCCTTTGATAACAGGCATTGCCATATAATTTTCTGCAAATTCTGCATATACATCCAGCATTCGTAAGGTCTCTTCAACGGCCTCGCCTTTAGTCGCATGAGCAGTATGTCCTTCCTGCCATAGAAATTCTGTAGTTCTTAGGAATAAGCGGGTTCTCATCTCCCAACGAACCACGTTGGCCCACTGATTAATAAGCAGTGGAAGATCCCGATAGGACTTTATCCAATCTCTGTAAGTATTCCAGATAATAGTTTCAGAAGTAGGGCGAATAATCAGTTCTTCCTCTAATTTTGAGGTAGGATCAACAATAACGCCACTGCCGTCGGGCGCGTTCATTAAGCGGTGATGTGTTACTACAGCACATTCTTTGGCAAAACCATCCACATGCTGCGCTTCTTTACTCAAAAAACTTTTAGGGATAAATAAAGGAAAATAAGCATTTACATGCCCTGTTTCCTTAAACATCCGATCTAATTGATCATGAATTTTTTCCCAGATCGCAAAGCCGTAAGGTTTAATAACCATGCACCCTCTAACGGCAGAATTTTCAGCTAAATTTGCTTTTTTAACAATATCTTGGTACCACTGGGCGTAATCTGTCGATCTGGGCGTTATTTCTTTTGCCATACAATGCAGGATTAAGTGAAAAAAAGAGTAAAATGCCGAAATGTCAAAATAAATATCATAATTTACCAAACATTAACAACTTTATTGCGACAAAAGTAATAAATTAGATGTTCTATTTAAAAGATGATTTCATTAATTCCACGTTTAAAATAATTGTCATGAAATACGCCCTGATTATTACCCTGTTCACACTGCTGGCTATCAGTCCTGTGGGTGCACAAATGGATGATGTTTATTACAATCCTGACGAAGTGGTTAAATTAAAAAATAATCCATCTTCCTCTAACAGATTAGGTTCTTACAGACCGGAAGCCTATTCATCAGATGAATCGAGTTTCTCTGATGGGGCAGATAGCTATTACGATGATTATGATTTTTACTATACCTCTAGAATTCGTCGTTTTCACAGACCACTTCAAGGTTTCAGTTTCTTTGATCCATATTATATCGATATGGCTTATTACGATCCTTTTATGAGGTCTGCCACAACCATGTTGATTTATGATGATTTCTATTCTCAGAGAATGTTTAGCAGATTCAATCGCTGGAATAATTTCAATAGTTTTGGAAATTTCAATAGATGGAACAGCTTCGGTATGATTGATCCATTTATGATGGGATGGAATTCACCGTTTTCAAGATTTGGTGGAATGGGAATGGGTATGGGTATGAATAGTTTTGGTTGGATTGGTTCCCCAATGATGTTTATGCCTTCTTATAATTTTTATAATTTCATACCTACCTGGGGTAATGGCTACGGTTACAATAATTTTGGCCAGAACAACAATAATCCAGCTACACCGGTAGATGCTTCTAATGGTTACTATGGACCAAGAAGAGGAGGAGGATCAGTAGGTCCGGTGCCTGGTGCGCGTAATCCTGAGATTGGAACTATTGAGAGTTCACCGAGAACAAGCCCTGCTGCCGGAAGAAATGTAGCCACAGAAAGAGGTTCCAGAATACCTTCTACCTCGCAAGGAACAACGGGAACAGATATACCAAGATATGCTCCTTCTGTACAAGGCGCTGGAAGATATCCAACCAGTGAGAGTAGCAGAATACCATCTGCAGGTTATCCCTCAAGAACGAGTAATCCTTCTACGGAATATAGCCGTCAACGTCCAAGTACTACCGTTCAGCCGAGAACTTCTTCTGATATTAGAAATAATACAGAAAGAATCAATAGCTCTACCAGAAGTACCTCACCTTCTAGAGGTTTTGAATCGCCTTCATCTTCTCCAAGTTGGTCAACACCAAGGAGTTCCCCATCAAATTCTGGGTCTTCTTCGTCACCTTCAAGTAGTAGTCCGTCGAGTGGCGGTAGATCTACATCTACTGGAGGAAGAGTTATTAATTAACCATTAAATAACAAACTATTGTTATTTTAACATAATTGAACGGGTGGAATATTACGTTGTTATATTCCACCCGTTTTTTTTATTCCTTTTCTAAATAAAATAGCTATGAATACCCTCTCCATTAAATGGTCTGTTATTTTAATAATTTCCCTTTTGCCCTTCTTTTCAGTTGGACAAACTATTGCAGATGTTATAAGATTTAGTTATCAGGAACCTGGAGGAACGGCCCGATATACTGCTACGGGTGGGTCAATGGGTGCCATTGGTCCCGATCTTAGTGCGGTGAACAGTAATCCAGCTGGCATAGCACTTTACCGTAAATCGGAATTTTCCTTTTCCCCCTCCTTTATCTCAACCAGAACAACATCAAGACTCATTTCAGATAGAAATGGTTCTGCATTGTCCGAAAGTAAACTAGGTGTCAATGTCCAGAACTTAGGAATGGTTTTTACTTCCCAGCCTATTTCTGAAAAGTGGAAGCAAATGAATTTTGCCATTACCTTAAATAATTTGAATCATTTTAGTAACACTACCCGGTTTAGTGGAACTTCCCAGGGGACTCTTTTACAAAGATTCCAGGAAATTGCTAATTCTGAAATTGGGTTGGACGATTTTGAAACAGGTATTGCCTCTGAAGCTGGCGCGCTATATGATCTGAATGGCGATGGTAAGTATGATATTGATTACCAATTATCTCCAAAAGCTCTTTTACAAAGGGAACAGGAAATTCAAAATACAGGTTCATTAAGCGAACTGGCCTTTTCTCTTGCGGGAAATTATAATGAAAAGGTATCTATAGGTCTTACGGTGGGCGTTCCTTTCATTTCCTATTATAATGTAAGGAATTATGCAGAGGTGGATCAGGTAAAAGCACCTGGCGGTGTTCCCTATTTTAAAGATTTGAGTTACAGGGAAGAATTGAGCACTACCGGCGGAGGAGCTAATGCGAAGCTGGGCGTTATTGTGAAGCCACAACCCAATATTCGTATTGGTATGGCTGTTCACACACCCACTTTCTTTAATGTTTCTGACATTTATCAAAATGAATTGACCTATAATTATTTTGAAAATGCAAATGAAACAGGTGCATTTTTAGGAAGTGAAGCTATCGCTGAAGGAAGTTTTGAATACAGGTTCAAAACCCCATGGAGGTACTTTGGAAATGTCGGTCTTGTTTTAGGTAAAAAGGGTTTTATTAGTGGGGAAGTGGAATATGTTAATTATGCCTCTAATAGATTCAACTATAATGGTTTTGAAGAAGCTGAAAATGAATCTAATATAGAAATTGCCGGAAGACTTGGGCAGGCGGTGGCTATTAGAATGGGAGGAGAAGCGGTCATCAGTAACGTCTATCGTTTAAGGGCAGGATTACAGTTTTATACCTCTCCTTTTAAAGATGACGAAACTTCGAAAACCATACTAAGTGTAGGCGGTGGAAGAAGGGGAGAAAAATACTTCTTTGATGTCTGCTTTAGATATAACCAGTTCAATGAAGTATTTTTTCCTTATCTAACACAAAATGCACCTCTTCAGGAGGTGGACAAAGCGATAATGAAGCAATCCTTAATTTTTACAGTGGGTTCTAAATTTTAAATTTCCTCATTATTTTGCCCATAGACCCAAGGTTGGATAAGCGCCTTGCTCCGTTATCATTTTTAATGCTTCCTTGACAAAAGGCTTGTCTTCCTGATAGGTAACTCCAAACCATTGAGCTGCAGATGGTATAACTACAATTTTTGCCTCATCTGATGCAATTAGCTGGTCTGCAACCAATGGTATGTAGTATTCTGCTTTTGGGTGGTCTTTGTTCTCTTCAACAAATTGAATAAAACCCAATCTTAGATATTCAAAAATGGAAGGGTGAAAGCCCCAGAAATTCATAGAAACAAGGGTTTTTTCATTCAACGTAACCTTGTTACCATTTAAATCACCCGTAATCTCCTGATTGTTTTTAATAATTTGGTGAGTTTCGGCAATACTGGTTAAATAACCAGTCGCATTACTGGTGCATACTCCTCTGGAAACAGCACCAAAATCGGAAAGGGTATTATTCAAATAATATCCAATCATAGCATGTTTTTCCGGAGAACATTCCGTGGTTAGAAATTTTGCCATAATAGCAAAGCTATCAAAACCATAAAAATCATCGGCGTTAATTACAGCAAATGGTTCCTTAATGACATCTGCTGCGACCAGTACGGCATGACCTGTACCCCACGGTTTTTCTCTTTCGGGTATAGGGGGAAGTCCAACAATTGGCGAGGATGACTCTTGAAAAACATATTCAACGGGGATAATATTTTCAAAAGTAATGCCTATTTTTTCTTTAAAAGGTTGCTCAATAGATCGGCGAATGATAAAAACTACTTTACCAAATCCAGCTTTAATTGCATCATAAACTGAAAATTCGAGAATGGTTTCATCATTTAAACCAACAGGATCTATTTGTTTAAGTCCACCGTAACGAGACCCCATGCCAGCGGCCAAGACCAATAAAGTAGGTTTCATTTGTTATTTTTATTAATTTCTATAATCTAACGGAGGATTTCTATCACCAAGAAGTGCTTCATATTTAAATTGATCACCACCTCTTCTCTTTAATAACTCCAGTTTAGCATTTTTCAACATTTCCGGGTTCACCAAGCAATCCATTATAGTGAGTGCCATGGTTTTAGCAGCTACCAT
>JBILDL010000214.1:0-4863 GCA_044352635.1 Saprospiraceae bacterium
TTACGGAAGTGATGCGAAGAGCTTTTGCAGACAGAGCACAATATATTGGCGACCCTAACTTTAATAAGGATATGCCCATAGAAAAATTAATCAGCAAGGATTATGCTGAATTATTGGCTGCTTCCATTCAAATGGATAAGGCATCAAAAAGTGATAGTGCTGCTTTTGGGTCCCTTTATTTGCCTAAGGAAAGTGATGAAACGACCCATTTTTCAGTGGTGGATGCCTGGGGAAATGCCGTTTCTGTAACCTACACACTAGAATATAGCTATGGTTCCAGATTGATGGCTGACGGTACTGGTTTCCTTTTGAATAATGAAATGGGCGATTTCAATCCGGTTCCTGGCGTAACTAACAGGAAAGGTCAGGTTGGTACTGCCCCTAATCTGGTGGCACCGCATAAAAGAATGTTGTCAAGTATGACGCCTACTATTGTTGCATTGGACGGTAAACCTGTTCTGGTGATTGGTTCTCCGGGAGGTCGTACCATTATAAACACCGTTTTACAGGTTATTTTAAATGTAATCGATCATAGCATGAACATGGGTGAGGCTATCGAAACGCCCCGTATTCATCATCAATGGTTACCCGACCAGACATCCATGGAGGGCTGGGGCATTTCGCCAGACACAAAAAGGCTATATGAGGCAATGGGGCACCCGTCGGTTTCAAGAGGCAAACAGGGGCAAGCCATGGGCATATATATAGACCCAACAACAAAATTACGATATGGCGCTGCCGATTCTCGCAGTTTCGATGGTGGAGCGGTAGGATATTAACTTTATGAGGGACGAGCTAAAAAGTCATACAAATTTACACTTTTCATGCCTGACACCAGTTGGGTCACATGTCTATTGTGACTATTATGCCACAGGCGGCACAATTTCCACAATAAACCTATCTTAAAAAATCGAATATCCATCGGGCATAATCTTAGAAAATCAAAAAGATTTATCCACATTTTACAATTGGAAAAATGCTGTTAGCCCAATGTATAAAGTACCATAAAAAGAGGGGCAGTCTTTTTTAGACAGCCCCTCTTTTTTATATTTGAAATGAACATTTTATCAAATCAACGGGATAATCAAGTGCTGAATGTATGTTTTACTGCTTGCCATTCCTTTATAAATAACTAAGGCGTCTCCTTCCTGAATGGTATAATAAACAACATTTTCTTGTGCTGATTCCACAGTACAGGCAGCTAAAGCTTTAGCTGGTATGTTTTGGTTTGTAAAATTTTTTGCTTCTATCTGATTACAAGATAAAACAGGACCCAGGCCATTCGCTGAATTATTATGTTTTAAATACAACATTTTATCATTTCCCATGACCATGCTACAATCAAAGTGAACATCTTTTAATGTTGCCTTTTGCGCTGTAACTTCTTTATTTTCTGTAGATGTTTCGCTTTTTGTTGAAGCATCATTTTGACATGAAGTCACTAAAAAAATGCTAAAAAGAGAAAGCATCATATAATGCCCTTTAATTTTGGTCCTGGTAAACATTTGTTCGTGTTTTTATTTTTAATTGATTTGCAAAAATAAGAAAAAAGAAATATAATCCTTCATTGAGGTTTGTGTAACTTTGATATTCAAAATGTATCTTTGCCCTTATGCTTAAATCAATAAATCTATCCTTTCAATATTCAGGATCTACCCCCATTCGGTTTCCTGATTTTAAGGCAGAACAAGGTGACCAATGGTTAATTCTCGGTCCTTCAGGTTCGGGAAAAACTACTTTATTACATCTTTTAGGTGGATTATTATCACCAACGGAAGGTAATGTGACTTTAGGTGATTTTAATTATGCTAATATTTCTGCCGCCAGATTAGATAAATTCAGAGGGGAAAATATAGGTATTGTTTTTCAGAAGGCCCATGCGGTTCAGTCTCTTTCCGTTATGGAAAATCTGCTATTGACACAGCAATTGGGTGGAAAATCTTTAGACAAAAAGAAGATAATGGATCTTTTGGAAAGATTACAAATCGCTCATAAGGCAAATCAAAAACCCAATAGATTAAGTGCGGGGGAACAGCAAAGGGTGGCCATTGCCCGCGCTGTTGTTAATCAGCCCCGGTTGATTTTGGCAGACGAACCTACCTCGGCACTGGATGACAAAAATAGTACTGAAGTGCAAAATTTACTTAAGGAATCGGCAGAGGCGGTAAAGGCGATTTTGCTTGTGGTTACGCATGATAACAGATTAACTTCTGCTTTTCATAAACAATTATTATTAAAATAGGGATTCTTGTAAGGAGAATTGAAAGAGTAGTCTATGAGTATTTTGCATTTAAGTTGGAAAAACATTCTGAATAAACCGCTAAATTTAGTCCTGAATCTGGTGCTTTTCGCATTGGGCGTTGGCCTCATCTCTTTGCTTTTATTGGTGAACGTCCAGTTGGAAGACAAGTTTGAAAAGAATTTTGCGGGGATAGACTTAGTTATTGGCGCTAAAGGCAGTCCTTTGCAGTTAATATTAAGTAGTTTATACCATTTGGACGCCCCTACGGGAAATATGCCTGTTTCAGAAGCTAAAGCATTCCTGAATCCTAAACATCCCATTTTTAAAAGTGCCATTCCCCTTTCTTTGGGCGATAGTCACAGAGGGTATAGAATAGTTGGTACAAACACTGGATTTATCGATCTATACGCGGCAAAATTTGCCGATGGAAAGCTTTTTGAGGAAAATATGGAGGTTGTGGTGGGCGCAACCGTCGCAAAAAATCTCAATATAAAACCTGGCGATGAATTTAAAAGTTCACACGGACTTATTGAAGACGAGAATTTGGTTCACGAAGATGCCGCTCCTTTTAAAGTAGTGGGCATACTGAAAAAAACAGGATCTGTCATTGATCAACTTATTGTAACTAAAACGCAAAGTATATGGGCAGTCCACGATGAGCACGACCATGAGGCAGAAGAATCTGCTGAACATGACCATAATGAAGCGGAGCATAACCATGAACACGACGAGGCGGAGCATTCTGAGGATTTGCCTTTAACATCTTATGAAGATAAAAGTATTACTTCGTTGTTGGTGAAATTTAAAGGAAGAAATATTCAAGCCTTAAATATGGCAAGGAATATTAATGAAAATACTAATTTTCAGGCAGCCACGCCAGCTATTGAAATTAATCGATTATATACCTTGCTTGGCGTAGGCGAGGAGGCGCTAAAAGGGATGGCTTTACTCATAATTTTCGTTTCTGGATTAAGTATCTTCATTTCTTTGTTTAGTTCCCTAAGAGAAAGAAAATATGAGTTAGCGGTTATGAGAACCTTAGGTGCCAGACCGGGTTTCCTTTTTCAGCTTATTATTTTTGAAGGAATTATCATCGCTGTCTTAGGTTATTTTTGTGGTATTGCACTCAGTCATGGCTCGATGGTTTTATTGGCCGATTTTCTGGAGAAAAGTTATAGGTATGATTTTTCTGCTGCTATTTTTCTAAAAGAAGAAATATATATATTTGGCGGATCTTTGGTTATTGGTATCATAGCCGCCATTATTCCTGCTTTTCAAGCAAGTAAAACAGATATTCATGCCACTTTGGCCGACAATAAAGGATAAACAAAAAATTATGATAAGGCAAGCGTTAAAATGTTCTATTCTGGTTACAGGATTATTTTTTGTATTTTCATCTACTTCTCTTTCTGCTCAGGGAGCAAAAAATCTGTGGCAGACCTTAGGTAAAATCACTTACAAAAAAGTGATGGACGAATCTTTGGGTTTTAAGGTTGATGTGCCCATTTTTAGTGAGGAAATTAAGGTGCTTGAAGGTAAAACGGTGGAAATAAAAGGATATATTATCCCTGTGGAAGGGTATAAAAACCATAAGGAATTTGTATTCTCTGCTTTTCCTTACAGTATGTGTTTCTTTTGTGGGGGTGCCGGACCTGAAACGGTTATGGAGGTATTTTCTCAGGAACCTATTAAATATACGGCTGAATCCATTACCATCAAAGGAAAATTAAGTTTAAACGATTCTGATATTAATCGTCTGATATATAGTCTTTCTGATGCCGTTTTAGTAAGTAAACCTAACTAATCCATTTCAAATGGGTGAAATCCTTCGGCCTCGGGCGGAAAGTATTTTCAGCGAGGAACTTAATGCGTTGAAACGAGAGGATTCAAAGCCTAAACCACCTTCCTGGTTATTATCCCCTCATGCTGTTGTCCAATATCTTATGGGGGCAACATTGTCTGATGGCACTATTATTTCGCCAAAATACATAGGTTCGAGACGCTTGATTGAGGTGGCAGTAGCCACTTTAGCCACAGATCGCGCGCTCTTACTCGTTGGCGTGCCAGGAACAGCAAAAACATGGGTAGCCGAGCACCTGGCAGCAGCTATCAGTGGACATTCGGGTTATTTAGTGCAGGGATCGGCGGGAATTGGTGAAGAAGCCCTTAAATATACCTGGAATTATGCCAGGCTCTTATCTCATGGACCTGACCGCGAATCTTTAGTGCCAAGTCCTGTTTTTCATGCCATGGAGCAAGGTCTTTTAGTACGCATAGAAGAATTAACCCGCTTGCCCGCAGAGGTTCAGGATGCACTTATTACGGTTCTTTCAGAAAAAATAATGCCGATTCCGGAATTAAATGATACCCTGCAAGCAAAGAATGGTTTTAATTTAATAGCTACGGCGAACGATCGTGACAGAGGGATAAATGAATTATCCGGTGCATTAAGACGACGTTTTAATATGGTTTATATGCCTTTGCCGGAGACGATGGAGGAAGAAATATTGATCATAAAAAATAGGGTAGAGCAATCTGTTAAAAAGTTGGGTATGGAATCTTTTCCTACACCAACGGACGAAATAAAAAGGATTGTTACCATTTTCAGAGAATTAAGAAAT
>JBILDL010000213.1:0-4863 GCA_044352635.1 Saprospiraceae bacterium
ACAAAAATACATAACCTGAATTAAAGGCTTCCCTAAAATGAATAAAAATCGTATAATTTATGAAAAATCTAAGTTCCTAACAAAAATAACCTGACATAATTGCCGATTTTACTTACTTTTGACCTATTGAAAATTCAAATATGGCAACAGAAGCACTAACCTCCACAGATCAAATCATTTTACGGGACCCTAATGCCTATCAAGGACATGTACATGAATTCCAGGAATTAAGGAATTCAAATGAATCTGCCAGAAGATTTTATATGGAGAGTTATGGATGTCAAATGAATTTTGCAGATAGCGAAATTGTTGCCTCTGTGC
Source organism: Saprospiraceae bacterium (assembly GCA_044352635.1). Taxonomy (GTDB): domain Bacteria; phylum Bacteroidota; class Bacteroidia; order Chitinophagales; family Saprospiraceae; genus BJGN01. Next base: position 322 of record JBILDL010000213.1, read on the forward strand.
TTTCTGACGCCGGATTTGTTCCGACACGCGACATGGAAGACGCAGATTTAATCCTTATCAATACTTGTTCCATAAGGGAGAAAGCGGAAGAAACGGTTAGAAAAAGATTAAAGGAATTTAATAAGGTAAAAAAACATAAACCGGGCACCCTCGTAGGCGTGCTGGGTTGTATGGCTGAGCGCTTGAAAGAGAAATTTCTTCAAGAGGAAAAAATAGTTGATATAGTGGTTGGTCCTGACGCTTACAGAGATTTACCGATGTTAGTTGACACGGCAGAACTAGGTGAAAAAGGAATTAATGTATTTCTATCTAGAGAAGAAACGTATGCCGATATCAATCCTTTGAGGTTGGGTTCCAATGGCATTTCTGCTTACATATCCATCATGCGCGGCTGTGATAACATGTGCTCTTTTTGTGTGGTTCCATTCACTCGTGGCAGGGAACGCAGTCGTGATTTATACAGTATTTTGGCAGAGGTGAAAGATTTAGAACAAAATAATTACAAAGAAATTACCCTTCTTGGTCAAAATGTTGACTCCTATAAATGGGAAAATCCTGAAAATAAAGAGGTTATAAATTTTGCTGTTTTACTTAAGTTAGTGGCTGAAACAGCTCCCAAGATACGTATAAGATTCTCAACTTCCCACCCCAAAGATATTACTGATGAAGTACTAGAAACTATTGCCTCCCATAATAATATTTGTAAATACATCCATCTTCCTGTGCAATCAGGTAATAGTCGGATTTTAAAAATGATGAACCGAACCTACGATAGTGTGTGGTATAAAGAAAGGGTGGACGCCATAAGAAGAATAATACCTGATTGCGCCATTTCCTCTGACATCATCGTCGGTTTCTGTTCAGAAACAGAAGAAGAATTTCAAGAAACTCTTGATATGATAAGATACTCAAATTATACCTTATGTTACATGTATAATTATTCAGAACGGCCAGGAACCTTAGCGGCAAAAAAGTATCCCGATGATATACCAGATGAGGTCAAACAAAGAAGATTATCAGAAACCATTGTTGTTCAACGTCAATCATCTTATGAAAGTAATCTTCTTGACATTGGAAAAACATTTGAAGTATTGATAGAAGGTGATTCAAAAAAATCAAATCAACAGTTTGCCGGTAGAAATTCTCAAAATAAGGTCATAGTGTTTAAAAAGAGCAGTGAATATAAACCAGGTGATTTTGTCTTGGTACAAGTAACAGACGTAACCAGTGGCACTTTACTTGGAAAATTAGTATCATAAATGGAAAATCTTCAATCCATAAAACAACGTTATGGTATTATTGGTCATTCTCCTCTGCTTGACAGGGCATTAAATACAGCTATTAGAGTAGCATCGACCGATTTAAGTACTCTGATAACTGGAGAAAGTGGCGTTGGGAAGGAGGTTTTTTCAAAAATTATTCATGGTTTAAGTGCACGAAAGCACCAAAAATTTATCGCTATAAATTGTGGTGCTATTCCTGAAGGAACCATAAATTCCGAATTATTCGGACATGAGAAAGGCGCTTTTACAGGTGCCGTTGGCGATAGAAAAGGATATTTTGAAACCTACGACGGTGGTACTATTTTTTTAGATGAAATTGGCGAATTACCTCTTGACACTCAGGCTTATCTTTTAAGAGTATTAGAGAGTGGAGAGTTTATTAGGGTTGGTTCCAGTACTGTTCTCAAAACTAATGTGCGCATTATTGCTGCAACCAATGTAAATTTAACCGAAAACATAAAAAGGAGTAAATTTAGAGAAGACCTCTTTTACCGATTAAACTCAGTGACTATTCAGGTGCCTGCCTTAAGGGAAAGGCCTGAAGACATTTATATGTTATTTAGAAGGTTTACTGTTGATTTTAGTGAAAAATACAGAACACCTCCCATACAACTAGACGAAAACGCTATTCATTTGCTTCAGCAATATGCCTGGCCTGGAAATATCAGAGAGCTCAAAAATGTAGCGGAAAAAGTCTCTGTAATGACAGAAGAAAGAATGATTGGTTATGAAAAGTTAATAGATATTGTGCCAACGTTGGGTGAACGGAATCTGCCTGTCGCATCAAAAGATAAAGGAAATTTTGATGGTTCTGGTTTTCAGGAACGCGAAATTCTGTACAAGGTACTTTTCGATATGAAGAAGGATTTGACAGATTTAAAAGGCCTCATTTTCGAAATCATTAGAAACAATAATTTACAGGTTAAAGATATAAATCAGCTAAAGACCTTAGAAGATATCAATCATTTGAGCAATGTTTCTAATCCTAATGAATCATTTCATGAAAAACCTTTCGTTACTCCCCTACCCTCTAAAATGGGAAATGAGTACTCTTTAGACGAAAATTTTCAGGATGTTAGCAATACAAAACCATTTATTCTGCAGCCCAATTTGACCAATAGACCGTCTAATTTTGGTAATGCAGAAGTAATGGATGAAAGCCTTAGAATGGATGATCAGGAGAAAATTTTAATTCTTAAAGCCCTTAAAAAATTTAAAGGAAGAAGAAAAGAGGCTGCATTAGAATTAGGAATATCTGAAAGAACCCTTTATCGGAAGATAAAACAATATGATCTGGAATGAAACTAAAACTTGTGGGTATTCTTACCTTTTGCCTTCTTATCATGGTCTCCATATTTCAAAGTTGCACCATTTCCCTGTCGGGTGCTACCTTAGACCCTGAATTAAAAACTTTTTACATTCCAAACTTTACAAATAATGCAGAAAATGCATTACCCTCTCTTTCCCAGAGACTTACAGAAGACCTGAAAGATAAAGTAAGAGCTGAATCCCGATTAGTTCTAAGCGAAGAAGAACCAGATATAGAATTTAGAGGCACCTTAGTAGATTATCGTATCACCGCTGAGGCACCCCGAACGGGAGAAAGTACCGCCATAAACAGATTAACCATTACTTTGGCCATTACCTATTTTAACAACAGGAAGAATACAGAAATTTGGCAAAAGAATTTTTCTTTCTTTTACGATTTCAGTAGTGCCATCGATTTTTCCTCAGTGCAGGAAACAGCAAATAAAGCAATTAGCAAACAAATTATGGAAGATATTTTCAATGCTGCATTCTCAAATTGGTAATGAAAAATGAACCTTCTAATTTAGCTCAATTCAAATATTACATTGAAAATCTCGTAGGCGAAGTTTTTGATGATTACGAGTCTTTATGGCATTGGTCTATAAATAATACAGAAATTTTCTGGGAAAGTCTCCTTACTTATTTCGATGTAATCACTCACCAATCTTCAAAAAAGGTATTAACTGGTAAGGAGCTGCACGAAAAAAGTTGGTTTTCGGGTATGACATTAAATTATGCCGAACATGTTTTCAGACATTTCCGAGAAGACCAACCTGCCCTTTATTACCAATCTGAAACTGAACCTTTAAGAGCTATTTCCTGGATGGAAATGAAGCAGCAAACAGCAGCAATACAAGCTTTTTTAAAAATAAATGGTTGCATTCAAGGTGATAGAATAGCTGCTATTTTACCGCACCAGCCAGAAGCTTCCTATAGTTTTTTTGCTGCCAATGGCATCGGCGCCATCTGGAGCAGCTGTTCTCCAGAATTTGGAAAATTAGCGATTGAAGAAAGATTCAGCGCTATTGAGCCCAGCTTTTTAATCGCTGTTTCACACTATCAATACGGAGGGAAAATATTTGACAAAACGGAGCAAATAAGAGAAATTCGCGCGCGGATACCATCTATTAAATCAATAATATGGATTTCGGAAAGTAACTTTCCCCTTGAAACCGGGGAAGTTCGCTGGAATGATATCCAGGATTTTTATCAAAAGGAAGAACTTACCTTTGAACCATTATCATTTAATCATCCTATCTATATTCTGTTTTCCTCTGGAACAACGGGAAAACCCAAAGCCATTATTCATAGACAGGGCGGTATTTTGTTAGAACATTTAAAATATTTAGCCCTCCATAATGAAGTAAAAAAAGGAGACAAATACTTTTGGTACACGAGTACTGGCTGGATGATGTGGAATTTTTTACAATCTGCCTTTATTGTTGGAGCCATACCCATAATGTATAATGGTAATCCTACCTATCCCAATGAACATATTCTCTGGAAGCTGGCTGAAAAGACAGCGACAAATCATTTTGGGACCAGCCCTTCCTATTTGACGGCTATTTCTCAGAAAAACCTACAACCTGGATATTTATATAATTTATCAGCATTAAGAACCATAAGTTCTACCGGATCTCCTCTTTCCGTTGAACATTTTGATTTTGTAGAGAAATCTTTTCTTCATAATATACCATTGATTTCAATGAGTGGAGGAACAGACGTATGCACTGCATTTGTTGGAGGTTGTTCATTAAAACCTATCATAAAGGGGCAAATTCAAGCTAGATGTTTAGGCGCTGCTGTTTTTTCATATAGTGAAAGTGGAGAAAAACAAATAGATATTGAAGGAGAATTGGTTATAACAAAAGCAATGCCTTCCATGCCCCTTGGATTTTGGGGTGACAATGACCAATCAAAAATTAAAAGTAGTTATTATGAAAAGTACAAT
>JBILDL010000006.1:0-15477 GCA_044352635.1 Saprospiraceae bacterium
TTAGGTCAAATTTTTGAAACGGTTCTCGGTTGGGCTGGCGAAAAAATGGGCGTTAAATTCTCAACACCTATCTTTGACGGTGCAAGTAAAGAGGAAATTGACGGATATATCCAAAAGGCGGGTTTACCTAGCTTAGGTCAAACTTACCTGTATGATGGTGAAACCGGTGAAAGATTCCACCAGCAGGCTACCGTGGGTGTCATCTATATGCTCAAATTATCACACATGGTCGATGATAAAATGCACGCGCGTTCTATCGGACCCTATTCTCTTATCACACAACAACCTCTTGGCGGTAAAGCTCAGTTTGGTGGTCAAAGATTTGGTGAAATGGAGGTGTGGGCTCTCGAAGCATTTGGTGCAGCAAATATCCTTCAGGAGTTACTTACTATTAAATCCGATGATATTAACGGTCGTGCCAAAGCTTATGAAGCTATCGTTAAAGGTGATAACCTTCCAGAACCAAATATTCCTGAGTCGTTCAACGTACTGATTCACGAATTACGTGGTTTAGCCCTTGATATCAAATTTGAATAACGAGATCTCTCCGGAGATTAAATTGCTATAATTATGTCTTTTAAGAAGAAAAATCAGATTCAGCAGCAAGAGTTCGAGAGTATTACTATCAGTCTCGCTTCACCAGATGATATCCTGGAGCGTTCATTTGGTGAGGTACTCAAACCGGAAACGATTAACTATAGAAGTTATAAGCCGGAAAGAGATGGTCTGTTCTGTGAGCGTATTTTTGGGCCTGTGAAGGACTACGAATGCTATTGCGGTAAATATAAAAGAATTCGTTACAAAGGTATTGTTTGTGATAGATGTGGTGTTGAAGTTACCGAAAAAAAGGTGCGTAGAGAACGGATGGGCCATATAAAACTGGTTGTACCCGTAGTACATATATGGTTCTTTAAATCTTTACCAAATAAAATTGGATATTTACTCGGTCTTTCTTCTAAAAAACTAGAGACGATTGTTTATTACGAACGTTATATTGTTATTCAACCAGGTATCGCTGAGTCTGAAAAAGTTAAGTTACACGAACTTTTAACTGAGGAGGAGTATTTGGAAATCATGGACAATATTCCGCATGAGAATAGTCAATTAGAGGATAATGATCCAAATAAGTTTGTGGCTAAAATGGGTGCGGAAGCCATAAAGGATATGTTAAATCGTCTTAAATTGGACGAGTTATCCTACGAACTTCGTAACCAGGCAGCAAACGAAACCTCGCAGCAACGTAAATCGGAAGCACTTAAACGCCTTCGTGTAGTAGAGGCTTTCCGTCAGGGAATGACACACATGGAGAATAGACCTGAGTGGACTATCATTCAATATTTACCTGTTATTCCACCAGAATTACGCCCGCTTGTTCCTCTTGATGGTGGTCGTTTCGCGTCTTCCGACCTTAACGATCTTTACCGTAGAGTAATTATCAGGAATAATCGTTTAAAAAGATTGTTGGAAATAAAGGCGCCGGAAGTCATTTTAAGAAATGAAAAGAGGATGCTACAGGAGGCAGTCGATTCATTATTTGATAACTCAAGGAAGTCAAATGCAGTTAAAGCTGAAGGTGGCCGTCCATTAAAATCTTTAAGTGATATTCTTAAAGGTAAACAAGGTCGTTTCCGTCAAAATTTATTAGGTAAAAGGGTAGATTATTCCGGTCGTTCTGTTATCGTGGTAGGACCAACGCTCAAATTGCATGAGTGTGGTATTCCTAAAGCTATGGCGGCTGAATTATTCAAGCCCTTTGTTATTCGTAAGTTAATAGAAAGGGGTATAGTAAAAACAGTTAAATCTGCCAAGAAATTGGTAGATAGAAAAGACCCGGTTATTTGGGAAATTCTTGAAAATATCCTTAAAGGTCACCCGGTTTTACTTAACCGTGCCCCAACCCTTCACCGTCTCTCTATTCAGTCGTTCCAACCCCGTTTAATCGAAGGTAAAGCCATTCAGCTGCATCCTTTAGTTTGTGGTTCGTTCAACGCTGACTTTGATGGTGATCAGATGGCCGTGCACGTGCCATTAAGTCATGCTTCTATTTTAGAAGCTCAAATGTTGATGCTTTCGTCACATAATATGTTGAATCCGCAAAACGGAACGCCAGTAACTTTGCCTTCACAGGACATGGTACTTGGTTTATATTATATAACAAAAGAAAGGAAATCAACCCCTGAAATCAAGGTTAAAGGGGAAGGTATGAAGTTTTACTCTGCAGAAGAAGTGATTATTGCACTAAATGAAGGTGTAATTGATCTTCATGCAGCCATTAAAGTTAGGGTAAAAACAGAAATGCCAAATGGTGAATGGGCTTATAAACTAATTGATACTACCACGGGTAGAGTTATTTTTAATCAACATGTTCCAGAAGGTGTGCCTTTTGTGAATGACCTGATGACTAAGAAAAATATCAAAAAGGTTATTAGTGATGTAATCGAAAGAACTAATCTTGCGGTTACTGCTGGTTTCCTCGATGATGTTAAGGATATGGGTTTCACCTGGGCCTTTAAGGGTGGTTTGTCCTTTAACTTAGGTGATTTGATTAATCCTACGATTAAGGAAGATACTCTTGCTGAAGCTCAGGAAGAGGTTGATGAAGTTTGGGAAAATTACAATATGGGGCTTATTACAAATAATGAGCGCTATAACCAGATTATTGATAAATGGACTTACGCAGATAATAAAATTACAGAGGCTTTAATGCGTGAACTTGCCTCTCATAAGCAAGGTTTCAACTCTGTATTCATGATGCTTGATTCCGGAGCTAGGGGATCTAAACAGCAGATTAAACAGCTTTGTGGTCTTAGAGGTCTTATGGCAAAACCAAGGAAATCAGGTGATACTGGTGGTGCCGTTATCGAGAATCCAATTCTTGCCAATTTCGTTGACGGACTGTCGGTTTTAGAGTATTTCATCTCTACTCACGGTGCCAGAAAAGGTTTGGCGGATACGGCGCTTAAAACAGCCGATGCTGGTTACCTTACCAGACGTTTGGTTGACGTTTCACAAGATGTAATTATTTCTGAAGTCGATTGTGCTACCCTAAGAGGGATAGAAACGTCGGCGCTAAAAGATAATGAAAAAGTTATTGAGCAGCTTTCGTCTCGTATTGAAGGTCGTTATACCTTATACGATATCACATTGCCAGGCTCAGATGAAATACTCCTGCATGCCGGTGATTATATAGATGCCAGAATGGCTATCCATATCGAAAAGATTGGCATAGATTCTATTACCATTCGTTCCGTATTGACCTGCGAATCTAAAAAAGGTGTTTGTGCCAAATGTTATGGTAAAAATCTTGCTTCTGGTAGAATCACTGAAAATGGAGATGCAGTAGGCATTATTGCGGCTCAGTCTATCGGTGAACCAGGTACGCAGCTTACTTTACGTACTTTCCACGTAGGTGGTGTGGCTTCTTTGTCAAAAACAGAATCGGAAATAGTTTCCCGTTTTAACGCTAAAGTTGAATACGATGGCATTAAAACAACAGAAGCTACAGATGGATCAAAAAATACTATCGTCCTATCCAGAACAGGTGAATTAAGATTACATGATATTGAAACAAATAAATTATTCGTTTCTCTTCATATTCCTTATGGTTCAAATCTATATTTCAAGGATGGGGAAAAGGTGGCAAAAGGTCAAACTATTTGTGATTGGGATCCTTTCAACGCTGTCATCATTTCTGAGTTTTCTGGTATCGTTCAATTCGATTCTATTGAAGAAGGCGTAACCTATCGTCTTGAAAGAGATGATCAGACGGGCTACTCTGAAAAGGTAATCATTGAATCAAAAAATAAAAAGAAAATTCCTTATATAACTATCTCTTCTAAAGATGGTGAGGTACTCAAAAACTATTCTTTGCCGGTAGGTTCTTACCTTTCTGTTGAAGATAACAGTTCGGTTGTTGCTGGTGATAAGGTGGCCAAAATCCCGAGGAGTTTAGGAAAAATCCAGGATATCACAGGTGGTTTACCTAGGGTAACTGAATTGTTTGAAGCAAGAAATCCTTCAAACCCTGCCGTGGTTTCTGAAATTGATGGTGTAGTTAGTTTCGGTAAAATCAAAAGGGGAAATAGAGAAATTGTAGTTACTTCAAAGGATGATCAAAATCATAAATATTTAATTGGACTGTCAAAACACGTGTTAGTTCAAGACGGTGATTTTGTTAGAGCTGGAACGCCTCTTTCTGACGGTGCAATTGCTCCAAGAGATATTTTGAATATTAAAGGTCCTTTTGCAGTGCAACAATATTTGGTGAATGGTGTACAAGAGGTTTACCGATCTCAGGGTATTACCATCAATAATAAGCACATTGAGGTTATTGTAAGACAAATGATGCGTAGATTCCTCATTGAGGATTCTGGAGATACTACTTTCCTTGAGGGAGAAACCGTTGAAAGAGGTGAATTTATCGAGCAAAATGATATCATTTTTGATAAAAAATTCATCACCGATCCGGGGGAATCTAATAAGCTTAAGGCAGGTCAACTTGTTTCGTTAAGACAAATCAGAGAAGAAAATTCATTCCTAAAAAGGAACGACCGTAAATTAGTAGCCTTCCGTGATGCTGTTCCTGCAACTGCTAGTCCGCAGCTAATGGGTATCACTAAAGCGTCATTAGGTACTAATAGCTGGATTTCAGCCGCTTCCTTCCAGGAAACAACGAAAGTTTTAAGTACCGCAGCCATAGCAGCTCAAAAAGATGATTTGAGCGGTCTTAAAGAAAACGTAATCGTTGGAAAGAGAATTCCTGCAGGAACGGGCGCCAGAGAATTTGAACAAATTATAGTTGCTCATAAAGATAAAAGTTCTGACCTCGTAACGCAGGCGCAGTTTATTGATATGGAATAACTAATGTTGAGTTTTCTATTTTAATTTATTATATTGGCAAACCGGGATGTATTTATTTCCCGGTTTGCTTATTTTTATACATTACTTTGTTCGTTCCTTATCCTTTTATTTATAATTATGAATGAATACCTGATTGATTTATTTAGACAAATAGAACTTCCAGTCAGGAATCCTGTACTTATTTTATCCTTGTTATTTTTTGTTATCCTTTTAGTTCCCTTACTTTTTAGAAGATTTCATATACCAGGTATTCTCGGTCTTATTCTTTCCGGTGTACTCATTGGTCCAAATGGTCTTAACATATTAGAAAAATCAGAAGCTATAAATCTTTTTTCTACCATTGGTTTGTTATATATCATGTTTATGGCGGGTCTTGAACTCGACACGAATGAATTCAATAAGTATAAATACAAAAGTTTACTTTTCGGTCTGTTTACTTTTGCGATTCCGCTGCTTGTAGGTTTTCCGATTTGTTTCTACCTGCTTAAATTTGATTTTCAAGCGAGCTTCCTTGTGGCAAGTATGTTCTCCACCCACACCTTGATTTCGTATCCCATTGTTAGCCGGTGGGGTATAGTATCACAGCAGGCCGTTGCCATTACTGTTGGCGGTACAATTTTAACAGATACTGCAGTATTAATTATGTTAGCTGTTATATTAAAAACGAACAGCGAGGGAGTTAGCAATGCTTTTTGGCTACAACTCACGGTTTCTTTATTTCTTTTTTCTGTTGTTATGTTTAAAGTTATTCCTCCTGTTTCCAGGTGGTTTTTTAGAAAAGTTGAAAGTGAAAAGCACTCTCATTATATTTTTGTCCTTTCTGTGATTTTTTTCGCCGCTTTCTTGTCAGAAATAGCTGGGGTAGAACCAATTATAGGTGCCTTTATGGCTGGATTGGCCCTGAATTCATTAATCTCCCATACATCGGCATTATTCAATAGAATTGAGTTTATTGGTAACGCCTTATTTATTCCATTCTTTTTAATTAGCGTGGGGATGCTGGTTGATTTATCCGTTCTTTTCAATGGTAAACATGCTGTAATTATTGCTATTGTTTTAACGTCGGTTGCTTTGTTGGTTAAATGGTTAGCTGCATGGCTTACCCAAATGGTTTTTTCCTTTCAAGGTGTTCATAGACGATTGATTTTTGGATTGAGTAGTTCTCATGCTGCGGCTACACTCGCTATCATTTTAGTTGGCTTTGAAGCTGGGATTCTAGATGAAAACACGTTGAATGCAACCATTATACTCATTTTATTTACTTGCGTAATTTCATCCATTGTGACGGAACGTGCTGCCAGGGAATTACTTCTTAAAGAAGGATTAATTGATCATAATTTAAACCGTATTGATCAGAATGATGTGTCTGAAAAATACTTATTACCTATTTCGAATCAATGGAGTTTAGATAGATTTTTAGAACTATCGGTTATATTTAGAAAAAATGTTAAACAAGTACCCCTTCAAGTTTTACAAGTAGTTCCCGCTGATTACCCTGAAAATGAATTGGTTATTGAGGATAGTTTTACCCGTAGCTTACGTAAAACAGCCGCAGAACTTGATACAAAAATTATTTTCCAGCGTGAACCTGATTTTCACATTGCGAGTGGTATTACCAGGGTAGCTAATCATATTGATGCGAATTATATTCTTTTGGGTTGGCCTCAAAAATCAGGCTTATTAGACAGAGTTTTTGGAGAAATACTGGATAATATTTTGGACACTGCGCCGCAACACATACTCGTATGTAGATTACAACTGCCGCTTGTTGCGCACCAAAAGTTGATCATTGGACTGCCTCCATTAGCGTTTACAGAGCCAGGTTTTACCGATTGCTTCAAAAAATGGATGCAATTATCGTTGGAACTGCACATGGATGTCATCATTTTTTGTTCGGAAGAAACTAAAGGGTATATTAAAAAATTGAACTCAAAAAATTATAATTTTAGAAACTGGAAATTCAGAGTGACTGATTTAAATCAAAACTGGTTTAAAAGTATTGATAACTATAAAATTAATAAAGCCGATTTGTTAGTGTTCATGCCTGGAAGACCAGCAAGTGCTTCATTTTTAATGGAGCAAAATGAAATTCCCTCCTATATTGAGCAACGCTTTCCAGACAATAGCGTTATTTTATTTTATTCCGGAGCGGCTATTTGACCTGCTGGATTCAAGTCATGAATAACCTCTCCGAAACAAATAATAATTATTATTGGGCAAACATATTTTTCGCGTCAATCAAAACTTTTTCAAGTCCGGCGATATTTTTTCCGCCTGCGGTAGCAAAAAAGGGCTGTCCACCTCCTCCGCCATCGATATTTTTGGCCAAGGTTCTGACAATATTGCCCGCATTCAATTCTTTATCGTTGCAGATTGATTTACTAATTGAAACAAGAATTTGAGGCTTTTCCTGAATAGTGGCCGTTAATACAAGGATAACTTTTTCAAGGGTATTATCAATCTGGAAGGCCAACTCTTTCAATAATGAGGCATCAGTTAGTTCTACATTCTGGATGATAAGCGTATAATTATCTTTTTTATCAGCACCTTGTATGAGTTGCTCCCGCAGATGGACAACCTCTAATTGTTGAAATTTCTCAAGTAACTTTTTTTGAGATTTTACTTCTTCCTGTAATTGATGTATGGCCTTAGTCGGTGATGGATTACCTTTAAAAATTTGACGGATGTCCTCTAATTCATTCATTTCCTGTTGAATATACTTTAAGGCTTCAAATCCACAAACAGCTTCAATACGCCTGATTCCTGCGGCAATGGCACTTTCAGAAACAATCTTAAATAAGCCTATTTCACCTGTTGAAGAAACATGCGTTCCGCCACAAAGCTCCACAGAATAGTCTTTATCAAAAGTTATAATTCTAACCGATTCACCATATTTCTCTCCAAATAGCATCATGGCACCTGATTCCTTTGCTTCGGCCATAGGAACATTTCTTTTTTCGTCAAGAGAAATATTAGCCTGGATTTTTTCATTGACTAATTTTTCAATCGCTAAGATTTCCTCTGCGCTCACTTTTTGAAAATGTGAGAAGTCAAATCTTAATTTTAATTCGTCAACATCCTGACCTTTCTGAAGCGCATGTTTACCTATGATATTGTGAAAAGCTGCATGCATAAGGTGGGCAGCAGTATGGTTTTTTGAAATGGCAATTCTTCTGTTTTTATTTATCAATCCACGAACGATAGCAGAGGGATTATCAGGTAATTGATCCACAATATGAAGAATAAGATCATTTTCTTTTTGGGTATCTATTACTTGAATAGGCTGTTCTCCGATAAATAATATACCCTGATCACCTGCTTGTCCGCCACTTTGACCATAAAAGGGCGATTTATCAAGAACAATTTGATGTTGCAAGACTTTTTTTATCGAAACTGATCTGTATTTAATAATTTTTGCATCATGGACTTCATTTTCTGTGTAACCTGTAAACTCAACAGGTTGGTCGGGAAGTAAGTTAACCCAGTCACCAACTTCTTTTTGAGCATCGGCACGAGATCTGGATTTTTGTTCCAATAAGGCGGCGTCGAAAGCCAATTCATCGATTTTCCAACCTTTTTCTTCAGCAATAAGACGCGTCAAATCAATCGGGAATCCAAAAGTATCGTATAATTCAAAGGCATCCACACCGGAGATTACACCTTCCTTAACATTAATATTTTCAAATCTTTTTAGACCATTTTCCAGTGTATTTAGGAATGAAATTTCTTCCATTTCTATAATTTTTGCTACCTGAGCTGATTGAGCTATCAACTCGGGAAAAACATCGTCAAATGCTTTGGCTAATGGGGCAACTAACGTATGAAGAAAGGGAGTTTTAATATTTAAAAAGGAATAATAGTACCTTACCGCACGACGTAAAATTCTTCTAATGACATAACCGGCACCAGAATTAGCGGGTAATTGACCGTCGGCTATGGTAAAACAAATAGCCCTGATATGGTCAGAAATTACCCTCATTGCTATGTCTTGTTTGGCATCGCGATCATAACTTCCCTTATATGTAAAACCAGAGGTTTTTTCTATGATAGAAATAAAAGGAGTAAAAATATCGGTATCATAAGTAGCTGTTTTACCTTGTAAAACCATACATAAACGCTCAAAACCCATACCAGTGTCAACATGCATGGCAGGAAGTTCAGCCAGGCTGCCATCTGCTTTTCGGTTGAATTGAATAAATACATTATTCCAGATTTCTACCACGCCTGGATGATCCTTATTAACGAGTTGGCTGCCGTGTAATTGCGCAATTTCTTCTTCCGTTCTTAAATCTACGTGAATTTCAGAACATGGGCCACAAGGACCTGTGTCACCCATTTCCCAGAAATTATCTTTTTTATTACCAAATAAAATATGATTTTCTGGTAAGTATTTTAGCCAAAAATTTTTGGCTTCCATATCAGCGGGAATATCCTCACCTGCATCACCTTCGAAAACAGTGGCATACAGTTTGGTAGGATCCATCCCATACACCTTGGTCAATAATTCCCATGACCAGTCAATAGCCTCCTTCTTAAAATAATCACCAATAGACCAGTTCCCCAACATTTCAAACATGGTGTGGTGCGTTCCATCATATCCTACATCCTCTAAATCGTTATGTTTACCGGAGACTCTTAAACATTTTTGGGTATCGGCAATTCTTGGATTATCAGGAATTTTATTGCCTAGAAAGAAATCTTTGAATTGATTCATTCCCGCATTAGTAAACATCAAAGTGGGATCTTCCCGATTTACTATTGGAGCAGAACCCACAATTTTGTGTTGCTTAGACGCAAAAAAGGTTAAAAAGTGACTCCTTATTTGTCGTGCGGTCATCATATTTTTAAATTTTTAAGGGAAAAAGGTTGATTATTTACGGAATGGTCTTATATTGTGAAGGAACGGTAATAATTTAGATTTTACCGGTCGAGTTCAGGTATAAAAACAATCAAATATTGCTCAAAGTTATCATTTTTGCGATTATTTACGGTAGGAAATACTCGTAAGATTTAAAAAAATCCTAAGAAAATTAGGGCTTTTCAATTAGGATAGCTATTTTAGAGCCGAGCAATTTTTGAGAGACATCCGTTGAATCTAATACCCCCCATTAGGTGTTATGTGCCTGTTTTATTTTTCAGGTACGATTTAACAACATACCAAATTATGAAAAAGGAAAAATTCTTCTTTGATGCCAATTTACTTCGTTATGAACGAATAGAGGAATCTCTAAAGAGCAAGTTTGTGCGCTTCTTCTCTGTAGTAAGTGCCGTATTAACAACGGCGTTGTTGTTAACTGTTTTTTTACATAAATATTTACCCTCTCCTCAAGAGAAATCTCTCCTTTCTGAAATCGATGTGATGGAAGTTGAATATCAACGACTGGTAGATGAAATGGAGCGTATGGAAAAGGTTTTAGGTAATGTCCAAAAAAGAGATTCTTATACCTATAGAAGTTTATTCGGTCTCGATCCTATCGATAATAATGTTTGGAGAGGAGGTATTGGAGGTCACAATGAATATGAAAATTTTGAGCAGTATAAAAAAGTAGGAGGGACTATCATTGAAACTCAAAAGCGTTTAAGAAGACTAAAACATTCGCTGGTTATCCAATCGAAATCGTTGGATACCATTATGAATTATGCCAAAAAAGAAGAGAAATTTCTCGCTTCTCGTCCATCCATAAAACCTGTCAGATCAGATAAATTAGCAAAAGGGGTTAATTTTTTATCGGGCTTCGGCTATAGAATTCATCCGATATTTAAAGTTAAAAAGATGCACTACGGTATTGATTTTACCGCACCTAAAGGTACTGCTATCCAGGCAACTGGTTCGGGTAGGGTAGTAAAAGCTACCAGAAATGCAGGTTTTGGAAATCATATTGTTATAGATCATGGATTTGGTTACCAAACCATTTATGCGCACTTGTCTAAAATTAATATCAGACAAGGTGATCAGGTTGTGAGAGGGCAATTGATTGGAACGGTTGGTAGTAGCGGTATTTCAACAGCGCCTCATTGCCATTATGAGGTTCATGTAAATGGAAAACCAGTAAATCCGATTTCATATTGTCTGGATGGTCTCTCTGTTCAAGAGTATAAAGAATTAGTTACTTTAGCTGGTCAGGTTGTTCAATCCTTAGATTAAATTATCTTCTTTAGTGCTTATGAATAGCAACATGGAGGTTGTTGATTGTCCGAACTGTGGGGTATCTTTTGGTCCTACTGATAAATTTTGTACAAATTGTGGCCAAAAGGCATCCTTACCTGGTTTATCATTAATATCGCTTATCAAAGAGTATATTGACATTGTATTCAATTTTGAATACAGGTTGTGGATATCATTTTCTCATTTGTTTATACCTGGTAAGCTTTCCACCCAATTCTTTGCAGGAAAGAGACAAAAATATTTGAGCCCTCTTAGGATTTTCCTCATTTCCGGTTTAATCCATTTTGCTTTATTTGGTAATTGGGTGAATAAAAAATTTGATAAACAACTCTCATCTTTTGAAAATTACATACAAGAGAATGCCTTTAGGGAGCAATTCATAGGCAATATTGATTCTCTTCCACATAATATCTTTACAATCGAAGGACTTGATACGACGCAGGCCATCGCTGTTAAAGAAAAAATAATTCAAAAGCTAAAATTTAAATTAGCACCCTCAGACTCATTTTTTAATAAATTTAATGAGGATGAACCCATTTCAATGTCAACGGAATGGAAAGATAGCCTTTCCGTCGACTCCTTACCAGGTTCTTTTCAGATTTTCGTTATAGAAAATATTCAGGGTAAATGGACTTTAAAATCTATGCCATTAAGCTTCTCAGAGATCTATAATCCTGATTATGAACATATTATTAAAAAGGCGAATATTCGAACAGACTTTGGAAAATGGCAAGTCAAACAAGAAATGAAGTTACAGAAAGAAATCAAAAATTTCACTTTTTTTGTAACAAGTCAATTAATATGGATGGTTATCTTTTCGATGCTGGTTATATCCTTATTTCAGCGAATTATATATATTAGATTGCCCTTTTATTATGCCCATCATCTGATCCATAATTTACATTTTCATGCTTTTTCATTTCTCGTTATGAGCCTGTTTATGTTAGGTCAGGATTATAAATTTATAGTAGAAAGTTTTAACCTGTTTATCATAGTAATTATTATTTATCAACTTTTAGCGATAAAGAGAATCTTTAAACAAGGGTGGTTTAAAACAATATGTAAAGCACTCCTCATTGATTTAACTTATCTGATAATTTCAACGAGTATATTGCTTATTACTGTAATCATAAGTATGTTAATGTTTTAATAAAAAGGGTAATCAAAAAATTGATTACCCCCCACACTATGAAACACTAAAAAAAACTAATTTCGAAATTAATATCGCAAATCTAATGTGTTTGTTGCTATAATTCAACTATTTAAATAAAAAAAATCAAAAATCCTTGCTTTTATTAAAAAAAACTTTACAGTTCCACCAGTTTTTCTCTATAATAGCATTATTCTGCGTATAAAATTGAATAGCTGGTTCGTTCCAATCCAAAACCTGCCATTTTGCTAACATACAATTTTTGTCTTTTGCGTCCTGAATAAATGCGTCATAAAGTGATTTACCAATGCCCCTACCTCTAAATTTTTCATTGACAACGAAATCTTCTAAATACATCATTTTACCCTTCCAGGTGGAATAAGTTAAATAATAGAGAACCATACCAACAATTTCTCCATTTACATCGGCTACAATAGAATGAAATACATTTTCAGCAAAATCATTTTCGTACATTTCTAAAGTTGCCGTAAATTCATTTTCCTCCTTTTCATAAATAGCCAATTCTCTGACCAGATTATGAATAAATGGAAGATCTTTGTGGGTTGCCGCTCTAATAATTACAGACATAGTGTTTTTTTTTATACTTTAGCTAATCTAATTTATTTTCCTGGTTTTAATCTGTTTATTATTCCATTAATTTTCCAAAAATGAGCGTTATGCGGACTTTAATCCATTTTTCGGTTTTTATATTTTTTTTCGTGTTCCTTTGGAGCTGTAAAAAAGAAAGTACTTATGCAGATGTTATTTTTGTCAATGGTAATATTTATACCGTTGATTCTTTGATGCCATCAGCCTCAGTCATTGCTGTGAGCAATCAAAGAATCATTGGATTGGGAGACAAAAATATAATTGATAAATTTAAAAATGCGGATACAAAGATTATTGATCTGGAAAATTCTTTTGTTATGCCTGGCTTTATTGAGGGACATGGTCATTTTGGTGGATTTGGTGAGGGGCTTCAAAATCTTAATTTCTTACATTCAAAATCCTGGGATGATGTAATTAAGTTGGTGGAGGAAAAGGTAAAAACAGCTAAGCCGGGCGAATGGATAGTTGGTCGTGGCTGGCATCAGGAAAAATGGGATAAAATTCCATTGAATAATGTTCTTGGCTATCCTTTTCATGATGAGTTAAGTGCTATTTCTCCGAATAATCCTGTTCTTTTGAGACATGCTAGCGGTCACGCAGTCTTCGCCAATGAGAGAGCAATGAAGGAAGCAGGTATCTCAAAGGAATCACCAAATCCTTTAGGCGGAGAGATTGTCAGGGATTTAGATGGTGAAGCTATTGGTGTTTTTGAAGAAAGGGCCATGAATCTGGTTTCTGCTTCCTACCAGGATTATTTAAAATCTTTAGAACCCGAACGTCAAAAGAAAATTTGGTTTGAAGGGCTGGAATTAGCGCAAAAAGAATGTTTGAAAAATGGGATTACTTCTTTTCAAGACGCTGGAACAAAATTTAAAGAGCTTCAATGGTTGAGGGAATGGGCCGAATCAGGAAATATGGACATTCGACTTTGGGCCATGATCAGAGAGAGTTATGATGATATGGATGGGAAATTAAACGGTTTTCCCTGGTTAAACCTAGGCGATTATCATTTTACCGTTAGGGCCATTAAATCGGAAGTTGATGGCGCATTAGGCGCTTTTGGTGCCTGGCTACTTAAACCTTATGCTGATAAGTATGGTTTTTCAGGTCAGAATACCACCCCACTGGAAGAAGTAGATAAAATAGCCAATCTAGCCGCTAAACACCAATTACAATTTTGTGTTCATGCCATTGGAGATAGAGCAAATAAGGAAGTATTGGATATTTTTGAACAGAAAATTATTCAAATGAAGAGTAAAGAATCGCCCCGATGGAGAATGGAGCATGCACAACATCTCGATACATTAGATATACCACGATTTAAAAAATGGGGGATTATTGCTTCCATGCAAGGTATTCACTGTACCTCTGATGCTCCGTTTGTAGTAAAACGTCTTGGGTTGGAGCGCTCTCGAACCGGTGCCTATCCCTGGCGTTCCCTTATTGATAATGGTGCTTTAATTGCCAATGGTACCGATGTGCCTGTTGAGGAGATTGACCCTATTGCTTGTTTTTATGCTTCAGTTACCAGAAAAAGAGCAGATACTGGTTTTGAATTTTTTCCAGAACAGCGCATGACCAGAAAGGAAGCTATTTCTTCCTACACCCTTTGGAATGCCTTTGCCGCTTTTGAGGAAAATGACAAGGGTTCCTTATCTATTGGAAAATTAGCTGATATGGTAGTCCTTTCAAATAATTTACTCACCTGTTCTGATGAGGATATTCTTAATACTAAGGTTTTAATGACCATTGTTGGTGGGGAAATAAAATATCGTAAATAAATGGAAATGATTGATATTCTGGCTTTTGGTGTTCATCCCGATGATGTCGAACTCGGTTGTAGCGGGACTTTATTAAAACATATTGCCATGGGATTCAAGGTCGGTCTTGTGGATCTAACCCGTGGAGAACTTGGGACAAGAGGAACAGCTGATATCAGGACAGTGGAGGCGCTTAATGCTATGAAAAAAATGGGGGCCCAATTCAGGCATAACCTGGATATGGCCGATGGCTTTTTTCAGGATAATAAAGAAAATCAGCTAAAGTTGATTGAAGTTATTCGACGTTTCAGGCCCAAAATGGTTTTGCTAAATGCCGTGCATGATCGACATCCTGATCATGGCAGGGCCGCAAAAATGGTGGCTGATGCTTGTTTTTATTCCGGACTTGCTAAAATATCTACCTCCTTTGATGCTAAAGAACAACTAGCTTGGAGACCTGCCAATGTATATCACTATATCCAGGATCGAAATCTTACAGCTGACTTTGTAGTAGATATAAGTGATTTTATGGAGGAAAAATTAAATTTGGTGAAAACTTTTACCTCTCAGTTTTATTTGCCCGCATCGCTGGAATACAAAAAGGAAATGGAAACCCCCATTTCCGGTCCTGATTTTCTGGAGTTTTTAACGGCAAAGGCCAGAAGTTATGGCCGTGAGGCTGGCTTTACTTTTGCAGAGGGATTTACCTGCATAAGAACCCCGGGAATTCAAAATCTATTTGATCTTAGTTGATGCGCAGAACCCTGCAAACACCGCGTCAAAACCGTATCTGTTAGCACATCCCCGCTCGCCCATGCCATCACAAAGGCTCATTTACCCAAATTATAAAGTAGCATAAAAAAGAGGCTATCTTTTCCTAGAAATATTTGAAATTATGGTTGTGTTCAATCTTGAGAAGACTTTGATAAATG
>JBILDL010000215.1:0-4798 GCA_044352635.1 Saprospiraceae bacterium
TCCTTTAAATAAGATTCCCATCTTGTTTTAACTTTTTCTGCCGGAAAATATAATCTTGCCAGGTCTAAAAATAAGACATAGTGTCCAGCCTCAGACACCATAAATTTGTAGTAAAATTCTTTTAAATAAGGATCTGTCAAATATTCGTAAAGTAATCTGAATCTTTCACAGCTCCTGGCTTCAATCAAACCGCAAAATAATAATTTGTCAAGAAGTCTGTCTTCTCGGGAGCCTCCTTTTTGCTGAAAAGCAAGAAGCTGATTTACATATAAATCTTTCCTTTGTGTACCTAAATTAAATTGACGACGTTCAATTTCTGCTAAAACCATGCGAAAGTGTCCCCATTCTTCTGTTACAATGGGTGAAAGTTCTCGAACCAGTTCTTTTTTATCTGGAAAACCCTGAATTAAAGATATACAGCTTACCGCTGCTTTTTGCTCACAATAGGCGTGATCCGTCAGTATATCTTCCAAAGATATTTCAGCTAAATTTACCCATCGCGGATCTGTGGGAAGTTTTAACCCAAGCATTATTAAGGGGATATTCTTTTTACCTTTTTCCTCAGGTTTTAGCATTTTAATCTAAACATTTTAATTGACGGGAGAAAAAATCTATGTTATATACGGGATAAACCTCAAAACCAGCGCTCCAATACATACGAATTTCCTCGAGCTCTTGTTTTCTCAACATATTAATCTGTTGATTATCCATTTTATATATCATCCTATAGATTAAAATATCTTTATCTGTTTCATATTTGCCTAAATCTAATTCACCAGCTTTTAATTCAATGATTTGTCCGTCAAATAATTTAAGCGTAATTAAACTATTTTTTTCGATAACACCATAAGCTTCCCTGGCATTTGGATAAGCAAATCGAAATTCTATGGTTAATTGCTTTTCTCTTTTTCCTACGGATGACAAAAAGGCTTCACAGCGCAGATACTCCTTATCTGGAAAAAACAACCTTAATCTTTCGTCAGTGAAAGTAAATAACAATTCTTTTTCACCATCTCTTCGCCAGTCAATACCCTTTGCATCTAATCCTTCATAAGCGTATTGGCATATAGAGCTTGTATTGGCAATATAATCATTTGGGCTTATACCGATATTTTGTCCATAAAATGAGAGGGGAGAATCGTTCGCAAAAAAATCGAGATTCACCATGTCTTCGGCAGCAAAAACAGTATTAAGTTCTAATTTTCCAGAGGAGGTTTCTGGTTTAAACAGCCTTAAAATATCCCCTTTCATTCTTAAATCTTGCGTAATTAATAGGTCAGATTGAGCTTCTTTTATAGTTCCTAAAGAAGTGGCTGCCAACTGTTGCGTTAACGTTAATTGGTTTAATAATTTATTTAATTCATCCGCGGGAACTAAACTATTCTGTTGAGCAATGGCTATTTTGTTTTGTAATTCTTGTTCTTGCTCTGCCATGGCTTTTGCCCTTATATCAGCATAATAAATGGCGTCTTTAGCCTGTTGAATTCTTCGATTTACCAGTTGATTTACTTCTTCCCGGGTAATTTCAATAGGATTATCTAATGGTGTTACCTCCTGATTTACAACAGGATAATTACCTCCTGATAATTGCCTTTTATGAAAATACCGCCAGGTTCCATCAGGAAAAACAATAATTCGCTCTCCAATTTCATTTTGCCTGATTTCCTGACCGAAGAGGAATATCGGCAAAAAAAGGCATAAGAATAAAGAAAGAAAATTTATTTTATACATCCGGGGATTAGGATTATTTAAAATTTAAGATATACAAATATAGGAAAAAGTCCCTTTTTTTTACTATTTTGCAACCATGTATATTTCATTTCTATCTAACATCTTTTCTTCCTTTTCCATAGGATCAATGACCTTTAGTTTATTGGATCTCATTGATTTTTTTATTTTTAGTTTTATCATTTACCAAATTTACACCTTGTTAAGAGGGAATTTTGGTTACGGATTATTCCTTGGCATTCTCTTGTTATTTGTCATTTGGTGGACGGTTAATGCGTTAGATATGCAGCTAATGTCTAGTTTGCTGAATCAATTCATTAATGTAGGAGTGATTATTATTGTAATTATTTTCCAACCTGAAATTCGACGTTTTTTGTTGTTTTTAGGAAATACGACCTTAAGAAAAAGGTCTAATTTCTTGTCAAGAATTCTTTTAGCTAAACCGAGTGTTAAAACAGACAGAGAAAGACAGATTATGGCGCTTAGCAGTGCTTTACTTAGAATGAGCCGCGATAAAACAGGTGCGTTATTAGTCTTATCTGGTGATACGAGTGCCGAGCCTCTTATTGGGACAGGCACTTTACTGGATGCCGTGGTCACCCGCAGATTGGTGGAGAGTATTTTTAACAAAACTTCTCCTCTCCATGATGGTGCTCTAATTATAAGTAAAGGTAGAGCTGCTGCCGCTTCCTGTATTTTGCCCCTATCTGAAAATGGAAATTTACCAGCTGATGTGGGGCTTCGTCACCGAGCCGCCTTAGGGGCATCTGAACGTTATGCCGTCGCAGCAGTTATCGTTTCTGAAGAAAATGGGTTTATTTCTTCCTGTTTTCAAGGTATTATGAAATACCAAATTTCAAATGAAGAACTTCTGATTTTTTTACAAGAACATATTTGATGACTATTTTTAATGGTTAAAATTGATATTATGAAAACAGTTCAAGAATACTTGCAGAATAATAAGGAAAGATTCGTTTCCGAATTATTTGATTTTTTACGCATTCCTTCTGTCAGTGCCAATCCTGATAATGATGCAGACGTAGCTTCTGCCGCTTCTTTTGTAGCAGAAAAATTAAAATCAGCAGGCGCCGATAATGTGGAGGTTATTCCAACAAAAGGTCATCCTGTGGTTTTTGGTGAAAAAATGGTGGATCCTTCCCTGCCTACTATTATGGTATATGGTCATTATGATGTTCAACCAGCTGATCCTCTCGATTTATGGGATTCTCCTCCTTTTGAGCCTGTTATCAGACAAACAGATATTCATCCCGAGGGAGCTGTCTTTGCAAGGGGTTCTTGCGATGACAAGGGGCAGGTTTATATGCACATTAAGGCTTTCGAAGCTATGATGGCCTGTGGTGAATTACCTTGTAATGTGAAATTTATGATTGAAGGGGAAGAGGAGGTAGGTTCCGCTAATCTTTCTTCTTTTTTAGAAAATAATAAATCAAAACTTTCAGCAGATGTCATTCTGATTTCTGATACTTCTTTAATTGCCAATGACATACCAAGTATAACGGTTGGTCTTAGAGGTTTAAGTTATGTTGAGGTAGCTGTGGTTGGCCCCAATAGAGATCTTCACTCTGGAGTTTATGGCGGGGCTGTTGGAAATCCAATCAATATTCTGACTAAAATGATTGCCTCAATGCATGACGATAATAATCATGTGACTATACCAGGTTTTTATGAGGCTGTTCTGCCTGTGTCTTTAGAAGATAGACAGAAAATGAATGAGGCTCCTTTTTCATTAGAAGATTATCAAGCCGATTTGAAAATTGATTCCGTGCACGGTGAAGCTGGATACACAGTGTTAGAGAGAACTTCCATAAGACCTACTCTCGATGTTAATGGTATCTGGGGTGGATATATTGGTGAAGGCGCTAAAACGGTACTACCGTCTAAGGCTTTCGCTAAAATTAGTATGCGCCTCGTTCCCAATCAAGATCCTGATACTATCACTGAACTATTTAAAAATTATTTTGAAAGTATAGCTCCTCCCGCTGTAAAGGTTACCGTTACGCCTCATCATGGTGGTCATCCAGTAGTTACTCCAACTGATACGCCTGAGTATAAAGCCGCTCAATTAGCCATGAAATATACCTTCGGAAAAGATCCAATTCCACAAAGAGGGGGAGGGAGTATTCCTATCGTTGCTTTATTTGAAAAAGAGCTGGGTATCAAATCTGTGCTCATGGGGTTTGGTTTGGATAGTGATGATATTCACTCACCTAACGAACATTATGGCTTGTTTAATTACATGAAAGGTATGGAAACCATTCCCTATTATTTTAAATATTATGCCGAATTGAAAAAATAAGGTAATGGCCGTATATTATTTTATGGTTGAAAGGTAACCAATAAATAATATACGGCTAACCCAATATAATTTCCTAAGGCATACCCTAAGAGTCCAGCCAATATTCCGGGCATCATCAAATATTTATTTTTGATGACAGTGGCTATTTGTGTTACAAAAGGAGGACCGTAAATTGCAGCTGTAGAGCTTATTAAAAAAGTATCTCTGTCAATTCCAAAAAGTTTACTAAGTATTAAGTGTAAGCCAATGCTGCTATACATGCTTACAGCCGTAATGATAAAAAGAAGATTGCTTCCACGTGTGATATCTGACCATTTCCCTTGAATGCTAAGTGATAACGCAAAAACTAATAATAGATATTCTCCCAATGTAAATGAGCTAGCAGATCTTTTGGCGATAAATTTAAAAAAGGAGAAAACGATACTAATACCCGTGATAAAAAATAAAATAATGGCTGTATTTTCTAAAAGATTGCCTGCATAAAGTAATCCCAGGAGTATTGCCAACCAAGCCACTGTAAAAAATATAAGGATAAAATAATCCCAACGCTCCATTTTTAGCGGGGTGGAAGTGGAATATACTTCATCATGGTTAACCGGCTTTTTGAAGCGGGGAAGAACATAAGACGTTATAACGGGTACAATACTAGTGAGCAAAACCAAATAACTTCCCCCAACTAAGGCGTCTGCGGCCGTTAATTGAACAGTTAGTTTTGGGTCTCCCTTCAATGCAAAACCTATGGCCTGCATGTTT
>JBILDL010000216.1:0-4758 GCA_044352635.1 Saprospiraceae bacterium
TAAAATTCCATAAAAGGGAAGAACCCATATTATTCCAATCTGCTATTTCCTTAAAATATTCCTTGCGATAATAGTAAGATTTTCCAACTTCCGTTTTAATAGATTTGTTATAGGAATAGTCCATCTCGTCATAGCCATAAAAAAAGGCTATTTGAAGCTTTTGCTTATCACTTATTTTCCAATTCCATTTACCCTGAAGGTCATGAAATTTAAAATTTGGATTATAAGCAGCTATTTCCTTGGTGATTGTTGTATTGGGATCCAAAGGTTTTACAATGGGGGTAACAATTTGTTCCTGAAGAGCTCCAAATAATTTTGAATCACCGAGATTTCCATAAGTGGTTCTTCCTGAGAATAAAATGGTTTGATTAGGAGAAATCTTCCCTTGAAGAACCGCTTGAGAAGTCAGTAAATTACTACTTATTTTTCCTGACAACTTAATGTTTTCTGGAGGAGACAAGGTGTTCATCTCAATGATCGAAGCAGTTTTTCCTCCATAAGACACAGGTAAAGCATTTTTAAATAATTTCACCTCTTTGATGGCATCCGAATTTACCAGACTAAACATGCCTGAAAAGTGGGTCACATTATAAAGAGTAATACCATCAAGAATGAGGAGATTTTCATCACCATTTGAACCTCTTACCTTTAACTCGGCGGACAAATCATCATTTGATGAAATGCCGGGTAATTGTTGAAGGCTTCTAAGGACATCATTTCCAGCGGCAAAAGAGGGCATTTTACCCCAGAAGCTGGGATTTAAATGAGAATAAATACCACCTGATTTTGATGCTACACTTGGAATTTTTGCACTGATTTCTATGAGCGGTAATGCGCTTAATTTTGGAACTAATCTTAAGATGACATCCTCTTTATTGGATGAAAATGTCAATATTTTAGATTCATATCCAAGATATCTAAAAGTAACAGGACTGTTTTTTCTTATATTCAGATAGAACCATCCGTTTTCATCTGAGGAAAACCCCTCCCCATTTTCTCCAATAACATCGCCAAAAGGAAGTATTTCTCCAGTCCAGGCATCTAACAATTTACCTTTTATTTTAACGGTAGTTAGTTCAATGGGAGTTTCTACTTTTGTTACAGTTCTTTTTCTCAGAAGAATTTGACCATCCAAAGCCTGAAAATACTCTAAAGGAAGGGAGGCGCTTATTAATTGGAGCGCACTATGAATATTTTCAGTAGCCAAAATTTTTTTATTCAGGCTGAATGTTTTTATTATTTCGGGGTCATATCCAAATCTTATATTGAATCTAACCTCAAGAAGTGGTAAAACCTTGGCAAGCAGAATCTCAGGATTATTGGATTGCGCATTTACAATAGAGGTGTCATTACCAAAAAGGAGAAATAAAAGAATTAACCCCCATGGTTTAAAGGGAATAAATTTATTCAACATCTGATTTTTGTACAATATATTCCCCATTCTTTTGTTCAGCTTTCAAGTTTAGCGGCCATAATATATTAAAAAGGGCAGATGTTATATTTTTATTGTCAAAGGAAGTGGTGATAACCCTTTTCTCCTCTGATTCAGGCAAACGAATAACCACATCATATTGTCTTGATAATTCCGCAAGAACCTCTTTCAATGAGGCATTTTGAAAATAGAACGACCCATTTGGCCATTTTAAACCTTCATTTATATCCGTTGGTTGAGCATCCTGTAATATTTCACCTGGAAGTTTAGCCGTTTTTTTACCTTTGGTAAGATAAACGGATTTAAATTGATCGTTAACCTTCACCCTTCCGGTGTAGCAAAAAACAGATAATTTTTTATCCCTGCTTCGGACATTGAAGGTAGTACCCAGGACGGTAATGGTTCCTTCATTTGTAACAACAGAAAAGGTATTGCCTTTTGAAACATTAAAATAAGCTTCACCTGTAAGTTGGACTTTCCGACGGGTATTAAATCTATTTCCACTATAAACAATCCTGGATCCAGCATTTAGCGTCACTTCTGAATCATCGGGTAACGTAACATTTGTTATTTCACCATTTTCCGTTGTAAAGGTTTCAACCTGGGGTAGAAGGCCAATAACTAAAAAAATAAGGATAGCGGCAGCTGAAGCAGCGTATAAAAAAATGGATCTAAAAGGACGTATTCTTCCTTTTTCAGTGGTTGCATTATCTATTTTGTCCCAAATTCCATCGAGATAGGACTTTTCAACGGGTGAATCATTTGTGCTGAAATGCTCAATTAATTTCTTTGCGGCTGCAGTATCCTCCATAATTTCGGGATTTTGTCGTATTTTTTCTTCCCAATAACTGGCATCTTGCCAGGAATTATTTTTTACCCAGCGAATGAAGGATTCATCCTCTATAATCTCTTTAAATGAAGGTAATCGTTCTTCCATAGCTTATTGTGAAAAAAGTTCATCTAAATATTTACTTCTGTTTTGAGCATTGTAAAGCATCTTACAACTCCCATTCCCACTTTGCATCATACTTGTACAGGTACCATCTTTATTTGTCGCATCCAAATGTCGTCGATTCAATGCACAGTGTCCCAATTCATGAAAAATAACATATTCCTTTTCAGTCACATTAGCTGTTTCCCAAAACAACTTATCAATCATCAGATGTTTTTGACCTGAAGTTAATTGATTGCATCTACCTAAGACACCGTCGGTCTCAATATCAATTATTTGCCCTATAACATCTTCCATATTTATGTTTTGGCCCCTTGATGAACCTTCCTTTTTAAAAGATTCAAAGAAAAAAATTAATCTTTCGTCCACTTCAGGTGCCATTAAATTATCTTCTTTCTGACAGGAAAGAAATGAAATAAACAAGAATGGGAACAAATGAATTTTTTTCATTAAAAATATTTACACAGTTAATTATATGTTAAGAAGCAATAAAATGGAATTTTGTACTCATTTTTCAGGACTATTTTAAAAATAAAAAAATAAGTACGAAAATAGATATCATACTTTTCCTTAAAGCCTCCAATGCCCGCGTGACCAAATTACGTGCAGACTGGTAATTTAGTCCCATAATTTCAATAATCTGATCGTAATCCATTTCACTGTGAAACTTAAGGTACAAAATTTCTTGTTGCCGGCTACTCAATTTACTTATGGCAGCGGTTAGTTCTCTTGAGCGCAGTTCCGTCTCCTCATTTTCGATCCAACTATTTTCTACAGAGAAAGAGATGTCGTTTTTAATATCGGTTTCAGGATCTAAGGTTTGTGTTTTAAGACTTTTATTAAGATCCTTAATAAGCCTTCGTCTAAAAGAAACATATAAATATTTTCTAATGTGATCTGTTTGTCCTATGGTTTCCCTTGTTCTCCATAATTCTATGAAAAGATCCTGGAGGCTATCAGCAATCAGCTCTTTATCGGAAGTGAATTTTTTGCCATATTTGGCAAGAGCCTCCGCTTCATTTCGGAAAATGGATTCTAGGGCATTTTTATTTCCCGACTTTAGTTGTTGCCAAAGTTGGGTATCATCCGAAAATGTATTTGGCATAATAATAGGCGTCAGAAGTAATGATTTCAAAAGGAAAAAGGTAAAATTAAAATTATTTTAATTAAAATGAGTACAAAATAAACCGAGCCGCCTTATCTAAGTATTACAATCAATATTCCAGAACACAAAACGTAAAATTATGTTAAAGCAAATGTTTAAATTAGGAAGTTTGGTAGCCATTTTTGGTGCCTTTTTATTTACAGGTTGTGAGCAAATGGATGCTGACATAGCCTTAAGTGAAGACTTTAACCCAACCGAGAGGCTGGCCTTTGGTGTGGCAGGACATGAGGGAGCGGGACCAAAAGGACATGGTGGTGGAGAAAAAGGCGGACCGAAAGGCTTTGGAAAATGTTTTGAGATTGTTTTTCCTGTAACCGTTATTTATCCAGACAAAACGACCAAAGAAGTGGCGAGTAAAGAGGCCTATATGACCTTGATTAAAAGCTGGAAAGAGGCAAATCCTGCAAGTAAAGAAAGACCTACCCTTGCTTTCCCATTTGAAGTTACCCTTGAGGATGGGAGTACTGCTACCATTGAAAATGAAGACGGATTAAAGACATTAGCGATGAGTTGCCGACCACAAGGCGGACCAAAAGGAGGTATTTGTGGTGGTTGTTTTACACCTGTTTTTCCTGTAACTATCTCATTTCCTGATGGCACCTCAAAAACAGTAGCTTCTGCAACTGAATTTAAAGCTCAATTAGATGCATGGAGAAAAGCAAATTCAAGTTCTACAGGTCATCCACAAATTGCATTTCCTTATTCAGTGAAACTTAAATTGGATAGCAGTATTGTGGTTTTGAAAAATGTGGATGATTTGAAAGCTCTTATGGCAGCATGTAAAGAAGAAAGACCTCATAGGCCTTCATGTTTTACAGTTGTATTTCCTGTAACGATTGTTTATCCTGCTGGAAAGGAGGAAACTGCAACGGATCAAAAAGACTTTGTAACCAAAGTTAGAGCGTGGAGAACGGCTAATCCAACCGTTTCAGGTCGACCTGAAATGAAATTTCCATTAACGGTGAAATTTACAGACGGAACAACCAAAGTGGTCAATTCAAAAGAAGATTTAAAAACTACTGCCAGTGCATGTAAAGGTTAATTAGGATTTTGTAAAATAAATGTGCTTTGGAGGGCTCCTGAAAGGGGGCCCTTTTTTTGGTGTGCCGTGCATGGCAATCAACTAGGTGGTGCAAGTCCACTGTGGGGGTATGTAATCGCCAACCACTAGCTTAAGGCAAGGGTGTCCATCGTGAGGTGGAATCTGAA
>JBILDL010000217.1:0-4753 GCA_044352635.1 Saprospiraceae bacterium
CCATATTGACCCAACGCAAAACATCCCTTTCTAATTTTTCATACCCAGAAGCAGGTACTTTTATAAGATCTGCCACGGTGAAACCGAAAAAATTGGCTAAAGCCGTACCTACACCAGTGCCAATTAAAGCGCCACACAGCACCACCACCACGAGCAACAAAAAGAAGGAAAACAAGTCTAATTTTCTTGAAAACATGCGCGATTTTAAATCTATTTTTCATTTAATTTGGTAAAATTAGCTTAAATTTTGATTTTTGTCCCACATTTGTCTTAAAAAGCCTCTTTATGACTCGATTAAGCGTTAATTTAAATAAAGTAGCCCTCATAAGAAATGCTCGCGGAGGAAATCTTCCCAACTTATTACAGATAGCTTTAGATTGTGAAAAATTTGGAGCAGAGGGAATTACCGTACATCCAAGGCCCGATCAGCGCCATGTCAGATACAATGATATAGGTCCATTAAAACAGAACATTCAAACGGAACTTAATATTGAAGGTAATCCAACGACCGATTTTATAGAACTGGTGCTTGAACATCAACCCGCGCAATGCACCTTAGTACCAGATGCTCCGGAAGCACTCACCTCTGATGCAGGATGGAATACCCTTACAAATAAAGATTTCCTTTTGTCCATTTGCAATCTTTTAAAGGCGGCGGGGATTCGCGTTTCCTTATTTGTTGATCCTGTAGCAGAGATGATACAAGGAGCAAAAGAATGCGGCGCTGATTGTGTTGAATTTTATACCGGACCCTTTTCAAAAAACTTTTCGACTGATCCGGAAGAGGCGGTTAAAAATCATGTTCAGGCAGCATTGTTAGCGCATTCTCTTGGACTAAAAATAAATGCCGGACACGATCTTAATTTGGATAATTTATCGTTTTATGCGCAAAAAGTACCCCATTTAGATGAAGTATCCATAGGACACGCCCTAATTTCGGACGCTTTATATCTTGGTTTGGAGGAAACTATAAAACGCTATAAAGCTGCATTAAAATAACATTTTATTCTCCATAAATTTAAATTAAACATTATGACTGAGGAAATACAAACCAGTGCTACTCATTTAAAAAGAATATTTGTAGCTTCCAGGTTACCCGATGCATTGAAGCCACTGCAAGAAATTGCCGGAAATTTATGGTGGTCCTGGCACAGGGATGCCATGGATTTATTTGAATCATTACAACCAGAGGCCTGGGAATCAAGTCAATGCAACCCATTAACCATATTAGATCAGTTGGGCAGTGAAAAGGCATTAGCGTTAGCCAATGACCCACAATTTATGTCTAAAGTACAGCAAGTTTATGCTGACTTCAAGACCTACATGAATAAAACACCGGACACCAAAGACCCTAAAATCGTTTATTTTAGTATGGAATTTGGCCTTCATATATCTGTTCGACTTTATTCTGGTGGCTTAGGTGTTTTGGCTGGTGATTATTTAAAAGAAGCCAGTGATCAGGGAGTAAACCTGTCTGGCGTTGGATTATTGTACCGATATGGCTATTTTCAGCAGCATATATCCTTGCATGGCGATCAAATTAATGAATACCCTCCGCAGGAATATACAAAAATGCCTATGGAACCTGTCAGGGATGCACATGGCGAATGGCTAAAAATTCAAATTTCATTGCCAGGCAGAACGGTGTGGGCTAAAATATGGGCATTAAAGGCTGGGCGTATTAATCTGTATTTATTAGATACAGATATTGCTGAGAATGCCTGGGCAGACAGAACGTTAACCCACCAATTATATGGTGGTGACAACGAGCACAGGTTAAAGCAGGAAATTTTACTTGGTATTGGGGGCATAAGAGCTATGGAAGCCATGGGTATTCATGGAAACGTATATCATTGCAATGAAGGACACGCTGCATTCATGACCTTGGAAAGAATCAGAAATGCAAGACAATCTGGATATACCTATCAGGAAGCACGGGAACTTGTTCGAGCCACCTCATTATTTACGACGCATACACCCGTTCCAGCGGGACACGATTATTTTCCAGAAGATTTACTTTACACCTATTTCCAGGACTATATTCCTGAAATAGGATTATCGTGGAGGGAATTTATGGCCCTCGGTCGCATTCACAGAGATGACAGTAGCGAACCCTTCTCTATGAGTCATTTAGCCATTCATAATTGTCAGGAGATAAATGGCGTAAGTGAATTACATGGAGCCGTTTCCAGAGAAATGTTCAAAGAACTTTATCCGGGGTACACCGAGACAGAGGTGCCTATTGGCTACGTTACCAACGGGGTACATTACCCAACATGGATTGCCACAGAATGGCATCACTTGTTTAAAGAATACCTGGCACCCGGGTTCCTCGACGATTTGTCCAATAAGGAAAGATGGGAAGGCGTTTATAAGATTCCTTCGGAAAGGATATTAAAGACGCGAAATTTCTTAAAGGGTAAATTACTGGAAGCCGTAAAGAAACAATTGAGGGAGGATCTCACCAGAAGAGGGGAAAAACCAGCCATTATTTTTGAAACGTTGAATAATATTAAGGATGATGCATTAATATTAGGCTTTGCAAGACGGTTTGCGACCTATAAAAGAGCTCATCTCATTTTTTCAAATAAGGCCCGTTTGGCTGAAATTATAAATCAGTCAGACAAGCCCATCATTTTTTTATACGCAGGAAAGGCTCACCCTGCAGATGCACCGGGGCAAAAGTTAATCAAAGAGATTGTTCAAATTTCAAAATCGCCGGAATTTTTAGGAAAAGTTATTTTTCTTGAAGGCTATAATATGGAATTGGCCAAATTGATGGTCCAAGGTGTTGATATTTGGTTGAATACGCCTACAAGACCTAAAGAAGCGTCTGGAACCAGTGGAATGAAAGCAGCCATCAATGGGGTAATCAATTTCAGTGTGCTTGATGGATGGTGGGCTGAGGGATACCGACCCGATGCCGGTTGGTCACTACCCCTGGAAAACACCTACACCGAGTCCAATTTACAGGACGAACTCGACGCTGAAACATTATATAATATTCTTGAAATGGAAATTATACCTGTTTATTTTAAAAGGAATGAGCAAGGAATTTCTGAAGAGTGGATACAATTTATCCAAAATATCATAGCAAAGGTTGGTCCTGATTTTACAACCAAGCGAATGATGGACGATTATTTCCGATTATTTTATTCCCCGTTGATTCAACAGGGGCAAAAGTTGTTGTCGGACAACCAGAATATGGCAGATCTATGTTCCTGGAAAAACCACGTTTCACGTTGTTGGGAAGGAGTTCATGTAGTATCAAAATCCATTATGGATACTGATAATCATTCTTTGCCCTTGGGAGAAAGCCTAAATATTTCTATTCAAATTTATAGAAATGGTCTTTCCGCAGACTCCCTCGGATTAGAATTTATTCTATACAAAAGAATGAGTGAATCAAAATTGGAAATCAGACTGACACAAAGTTTGGAACTCACTGGAAATGATGGAGATCAAAGTACCTATCAGGGAAGAATAGTATTGCCAAATCCAGGAGTATTTGAATATGGCTTCCGCCTATTCCCGCGACATAGTTTGCTTTCCCGGAATCGCTCTTATGAGTGGGTAAAATGGTTGTAAAAGAAAAAGAGCCTGCCGGTAAAAGCCGGCAGGCTAAATAATAGCAACTATCTACTTATCTGAAAAACTTAATACCCTAATATTTTCAGCATTTCATCTGAAGTTTGTTCCGGTCTCACCATAATATCCACTAAGTTACCCAATTCATCTCTATAAATCAATATTTGTTTTGGGGAAGGAATCAAGCAGTGTTTTATTCCACCATAACCACTTATAGAATCCTGGTAAGCGCCTGTATGAAAGAATCCTAAATAAAGGGGTTCTGTATCATCGGGATCAATGACAGGAAGATAAACCTGAGCCTGGTTAACTTCCGCGTTATAATAATCGGAGTTATCACAACTTAATCCACCAATATTTACTCTTTGGTATTCATTTTTCCATTTATTAATCGGGAGCAGAATGAATCTTTCGCCAATTCCCCAAGTATCCGGAAGGGTGGTCATCAAGGAATTATCAATCATATACCATTTTTCGGCATCATTCTGTTGTTTTTGGGCTAAGGTTTCGAACACATTAGCGCCGGATTCACCCACGGTATATTTTCCAAATTCAGTAAAAATATCAGGCATTTCAACTTGTTCCGAAGCACAGGCACTTTGTACATTATTAACGATCTCCCTAATCATGTATTTGTAATCGAATTCAAAACCGAGGGAATTTCTAATAGGCAAACCACCACCAATATTTATTGCATTCAGCGTTGGACACAACTTTCTAAGGGAACAATACACTTTAAGTGCCTTTTTCAACTCACCCCAATAATACAGTGTGTCTTTAATA
Source organism: Saprospiraceae bacterium (assembly GCA_044352635.1). Lineage (GTDB taxonomy): Bacteria > Bacteroidota > Bacteroidia > Chitinophagales > Saprospiraceae > BJGN01. Next base: position 4,372 of record JBILDL010000217.1, read on the forward strand.
CCGGTATCAACGAAAAAATGCAGCATTTTAAGTTCAAAGAGAGGATTATCTGCTATTTTTTCTTTGTACAGCGGTATTACCTCTGAATTTCTTATACCCAATCGAGAGGTATAAAACTCAAAATTCGGTTCTTCCTCAGTGGCAACTCGTAATCCAATTTTACATTTTTTTGTAAAGTTATTGGCATAATAGGATAACTCTTCCACATTATCACAAACGGGGATCAAATTATCGAAGCTTGTGTTAATGAGTTCGACAATCCTTTTTTTGTAATGCTCTGGTTTAAACCCATTGCAAATAATATAATTATCGGGGTTAATCAAATTTCTTGCTGCCAACCTTTGAATCAGATCCAAATCAAAAGCTGAGGAAGTTTCCAGTT
>JBILDL010000218.1:0-4747 GCA_044352635.1 Saprospiraceae bacterium
ATTATCAACAAAAGTAATTCCATTCCAGCAGGAACACTTGTGCCGACATCTTATCTGCTTCCCTGCTTTTTTTTGAGCAATACAACCTAAAACAGGGCATGTTGCTTCGTTGTCTGAACCCGTCGGATTCTGATATTCGTTATTTTCCATCATTTTAATATACAGGTTAAATTTAAAAAATACAATTTATTACCCTGATAATCTTAAAAATCAATGTTTGAAAATTAACCTAAGTAATTAAATATTTTTCCATGCAAATAAACCAAATTGACATAAAATAAAAATAGATTTGCGGCTCAATTGGTTTCCGTTCAAGCGGAATTAAAAGGGAATCCTGTTCAAATCAGGAGCTATCCCCGTAGCTGTAAATTTTGATATGCTGTAAAAAGTATATAAGAAATAGACGATACACCACTGTTTTTCAAATGGGAAGGTGTCTATTTTAAAATGAGCCAGAAGACCTGCCTTTTGAAAAAGCGTTCAAGCTTTCGGGAGAAAGGCTGCTGGTGTTGTTTACCTCTGAAGAGGGGTTTATCTCATTTGTTGTATTATCCGGGAGCTCATTGTGTCATCTTAAATTTCATTACAATGAGTAAAAAAATGTTTGGTTTTTTAACCGCCTTATCTATTCCTTTTGTCGTCTTTTCACAACTCGACTCGCTCACCTCTATCCTTTTTGATCCCGTTATCGTAACGGCTAATAAAACGGAACAAAAACAAAGTACTACGGGGAAGATAATAACTATTATTTCAAAAGAACAGCTGGAAAAAAGTGCTGGTAAAACCGTAATGCAAATTTTAAATGAGCAGGCAGGTCTCATTGTTAACGGTGCCCTCAATAATCCTGGCAGTGCGCAAACCGTTTTTCTCCGAGGTGCATCGAGCGGAAGAACATTGATTCTCATAGACGGAATTCCTATGAATGACCCCTCCATGATTAACAATGAATTTAATCTTAATCTTCTCTCTGTGAATGAAATAGAGCGCATTGAAATTTGTAAGGGAGCTCAGGGTACGCTCTATGGGAGTGATGCTTTGGGCGGTGTAATTAATCTAATCACTACCAAAAATGATATAGTTAAACTCGTTCACCTGAACGCCAATATGACAGCAGGTAATTATGGCATTTTTAAAAGCAATGTAAATGCGTCTGGTAAACTTGGAAAGTTTAATTACACTGCCCGTTTTAATCATCAAAGTAGTGCAGGATTCTCCTCGGCATTTGACAGTACGGGCACCTCAGGTTTTGATACCGATGCCCTATTTGGAAATAATTTTAGCGCATCCCTGGCCTATCAACCCAACAAAACATTAACTTTTAACTCCTTTATCCAACACAGATATTACAAGACTGACTTAGATAACGGGCCTTTTTCTGACGCTATACATTTTTTCTCTGAAGACAAGGCGCTCTTCGCAGGTACTGGATTTACCTATAAAAAAAGTAAGTTTTCCCTAACCGGAAATTATCAAAAGGTAAATAATAATAGATATTACGATAAAGATTTTAGTGCAGGAAGTCCCCTATTTTCTACTCATTCTCTGAACGGATATTCGGATTATACGGAGTTGTTTGGTAACGTCAAAATTTCAAAAAAAGTAACTGCTATAATGGGTAGTGAACTGCGTACTTCTTCTATGAACAGTTTATACCTGTCTATCAGCTCTTTTGGTCCGTTCGAAAATGAATTTAAAGATTCACGTATTACCCAATATTCCGTTTACGGTTCTATACTGTACTCCTCTGAAGAAAATCCGTTCCAACTTGAAATAGGCGGTAGATTTAATAAACATTCCATTTATGGCGTAAATTCTACTTTTACACTCAATCCTTCCTTTCGGTATAATGATTATTGGATGATTATGGGAAGTATTTCCTCTGCATATAAAGTACCCAGTATTTATCAATTATATGATTTTTACGCTGGAAATCTGGATTTAAAACCAGAGGAAGCTATAAATGTCGAGGTGGGTGTTCAATATAAATCTGCCCGATCTTTTTTTAGAGGTGTCTTTTTTTCAAGACAGATAACTTCCGGAATAGACTATAATTTCGTGGACTTTAAGTATTTCAATTTTGTGGAACAACGAGTTAATGGTTTTGAATTTGAATCGAATCTTGATATAACTAAAGCCCTTCATTTAAATATGAATTACACCTATTTAGATGGTCAGGAATTAACCCAAAACAGAGAGACAAACAAAGAATCCATCACATATCCGTATTTATTGCGCAGACCGGCACATTCGTTGAACTTAATCTTAAATTATGAGATATCCACTAAGCTATTTGCGAGCATAAGCAGCAAGTTTTTGAGTGCACGATATGACATAGGAGGTTATGAACAGGCCGATGTAGTGCTACAGCCATACACCATATTCAATGGATATGGGTCATATAAAATGAGCGATAAGGTTTCCTTTTTCATTGATGCTCAGAATTTGTTCAACAAAAAATTCTTTGATATATATGGTTACCAAAGTATTCCGTTCATGATTTCTGGAGGAATAAATCTAAAATTTTAGTATTTTTATATTCAAACCAAGGAAATTATGGCATACAAGAACAGCCCTTATTTATCTGCCCAAAATCTACTATTTTTAGTAATAATGCTGGCAGGGTGTCAACCTTCGTCCAAAGAAAATGAAGGTAAAACTTACCAGTCTAACGGGGTAAAATTTAAGTTAATAACTACTGATACTTTTCATTTCAATAATTTTGTTGACTGCAATATGGCGGAAGCTTGGATTGGAGATACCCTCAGGATTTTTCCAGGAAAGTATGGAGAAGATCCAGTTTGGGGGTATGCCAGAGATTTGAAATTCGCCTCTGGATTCAATGCAGATGAGGTTTTTAGTACGCCGGCAGATAAATATATAGCCCCTTCCCTACCGCTAAATGCCCCAGTAGGGCAAAAAGGCTTACATGGTGCCATTTGGTTTGAAACGGTATATCAGGCCCAAAATGATTCCTCTGGTCGCACCTTGTACGCCATTTATCACAATGAAAACTATCCGGAAACACTGCCTTTTGATGAGGAAACAAAAGAAGGTTACCTCGATAAAGACTGGCCGCTGGGTCTAACCGATAGAATTACCCCTGCCGCTGTTCCCAGAATTGGTGTTATGAAATCGACCGACGGAGGTTGGAGTTGGGATAATAAAGGTCTTTTTCTCGAGGATAAGCAACCCCGGATGATTTTAAATAAACATAATATATCTAAAACTTTTGCTGGAGGAATCGGTGATCCTTCTGCCGTTGCCGTGGGTGATTATTTATATCTTTTTTATGGGGAATATGGCTATCCGGGAATATATGACCCTGCCACCTATACGCCTGAGAAAGAACATTCCGGACAATGCATTAGTGTGGCAAGAATACTCATTTCAGATCTCGATCAACCGCAGGGAAAAGCAAAACGTTGGGACGGAACTGGATTTAATGCTCCCTGGGACGGTATTGGTGAACCTATCAAATCTTTACAGATCCCAATTGAAAAAGGCGGTGGTCCGGCATCTTCTAAATCAGGTGGATTTCATTGGGGTCCTTCCGTAAGTTGGAACACCTATTTAAATTGCTGGGTCATGCTGATGGGTCATGTAGAAGGACAATCATGGATAGGCGATAAACTATATATTTCCTTTAATTATCATAAGGATTTAGGAATAAATGACCATTCTCAAAAATGGACTAAACCTCAGGTTCTGGTTCAAAAACCTGGTCATGTTCTTTGGTACCCTTCCCTTCAACCTATGAATACAAAAGAGGATATTGCGGCAAAAAATACCAGCTTGAAACTTGGTAAAAAAGCGCGACTTTTCTTCAAATATTCTAATCTTGGCAAATATTTTTCTGAGTACGTCATTGAATTTGAAAAATAAAATACCTGTAACCTGCTATTCGGGGTATTTATAAAACACCCCGAATAGCGGTTACCAGTTTTTCTGCCCATCTGGCATAATCATAACCTGAAGGATGAAGGTTATCATCGCAAATTAAGGACGGATTATTTTCTGCCTCCCTGGTAAATGGGGTAATATCGACAAATGGACAACCATATTCTTCTGACACCTCATAAATAATCTGGTTAAACTGATTAATCTGCAGGGCAATTTCCTTCGCATCGAGAAAACGGGCATAAGGAGTTACGCTATAATCTGGAATGGATAAAACAAAGACATGATTTGGTTTGTTGTTTGCCAGCACAATAGATCGTTTCAAAAGTACTGTCAATCTTTCCCTATACCCAATAGTGTCCCATTCTATGTATTGGTCATTCACACCTATCAACAAACTTACAATAGTATGAGATTTTGGTTTGTAATAATCTAATCCAACCAATAAATCATTTGTGGTCCAGCCGGTTACCGCAACATAATTCAACTCATTAACAAAAAAATTTCTTTCATCTAATAATTTAACGGCCTGTGCTGGAAATCTTTCCTGTTCTTTTACCCCCTGACCAATGGTATAAGAATCGCCTAATGCCAGCCAGGTCAATGGCTTAACTACCTCTCCATTAAAAATATCAATTTCCTTTGGCAATACTTCTTCCCGGTCCTTCTTGCAAGAGAGCAAAAAAACAAGGAAAAATAACCCAACAACTGACTTAAAAGAGATTAAAGTATGCATTCCTGGTGATAATATGGTTCAAACAAGCTGAAAATCAATTTGTTTAATTTTTTGTAAGTTACTACATATAAAGCTATCGTCCTACTTTAATAAATAATAAAAGCTTGTTTTTTT
>JBILDL010000219.1:0-4737 GCA_044352635.1 Saprospiraceae bacterium
ATTGGCTTTAGAATATAACCAATAGAGCTATATTCACAAGCTTTCACTGCATATTCTTCAAATGCGGTGACAAAAATGATTTCAAATTGAAAAGGTCTGAGTTTATTTAGTAAACTAAAAACCAATCCGTCAGAAAGATTAATATCTAAAAAAGCTACATCGGGTTGTTTTGCAAGCCCTTTAAAAGTAATTACGGCGTCGTCAATACTTTCAGCTTCACCAACTATCTCAATATCCTTTGCATACTGAGCCAATAAATTTTTTAGATTATTGCGACTACTCAACTCATCTTCAACAATAACAGCTTGAATCACCTTTTCATATTTTTGGTTTAAAAAATAGCCAACATCATTTAGCGAACATAACTTGTTGCAAAGAGTCTGCGCATACTCCACCTTCCCGCTCCATTTACCAGAACGAGAAATAATCCTCCGGAAATGGCCATATTCTTCATAAAATGCACTGATACTTCTCTTCTCACGTCATTATCCGCCTCCCAAAACGGAAATACAATAAAAGTCATTGGCAACCAATACAAGAGAATAAGAATGGCTCCGAAAGACGGTCTATACCCCAGCAGGATTAAAAGGCTACCCAAAATAAGAACAAAAATGGACAAATAAAGCAAGAAGTCCTGTTGCCACAAAAGGCCATATTCGGTCATCTGATTTTTAGTATCCTTGAAAAAAAATAAAGCATCGTAAGCTTCAAAAAAGAAGATAAAGGAAATAAAAATTCGTCCTAATAAATCAAAAATATCTTTCATTATAATTAGTTTTCTTTTAAAAAATTAAATACGGCACGGGCAACATTTTGTCCGTCCATAGCCGCCGATAAAATACCTCCAGCGTAGCCAGCGCCTTCGCCACTTGGAAACAAACCTATGCATTCAGGATGCATTAGTGTCTGATTATCCCTAGGTATTCTAACCGGAGAACTTGTTCGACTCTCAATACCGACAACGACCGCTTCCGACGTATAATATCCGTTCATTTTTTTAGCAAAATCCTGCACCCCTTTCTTTAACCTTTTATAAACAAAATCGGGTAATAAAGAATTCAAATAGGCAGGCGTAAGTCCGGGTATGTAACTGCTTTTTGGAAGTGACTGGCTTAACTTACCATTTACAAAATCGGTAAGTCTCTGAGCAGGTGCCTTTTGGGTACCATTAGTCACACTAAACATATTCTGTTCCACCTTTTGTTGAAAAGCGAGTCCGGCAAAAACGCCCTTATCCTGATAAGCCTTCAGGTCATCCATTTCAATTGAAACAACGGTACCTGCATTAGCAAAAGGTGAATCTCTCCTGGACATAGACATGCCATTTACAACAATTTCACCAGGGGAAGTTGAAGCAGGAACAATGAGACCACCGGGGCACATACAGAAGGAAAAAACACCGCGATTTTCAACCTGAGTAACCAGTTTATAACTAGAAGCGGGCAGTGCATCGGGCCGATTTTCCTGCCCATATTGAATTTTATCAATCAATGGTTGCGGGTGTTCTATCCTTACGCCCAGGGCAAAAGGTTTTTGTTCAATTAAAATACCGTGCTTAGCTAACAAATAATATATATCGCGGGCCGAGTGTCCCGTAGCTAAAATAACAGCATCGCCTTCCCACTTCCTTTCATTTTGTGTAATGACACCCGTCAACCTATTTCCCTTTTTTACAAAATCTACGACTTTTTCCTCAAAATGCACCTCTCCCCCGAAGGCCAGAATGGTATTTCTAAGATTAGTAACAATCTGGGGTAACTTATTAGAACCAATATGCGGGTGAGCGTCAACTAATATATCTGGATTTGCGCCATGTTTAACTAATATTTGCAAAACATTTTCAATGGACCCTCTTTTATGAGACCGGGTATAAAGTTTGCCATCTGAATAGGTACCTGCTCCCCCTTCACCAAAACAATAATTTGAATCCGGATCTACCACACCATTTTGCTGTATCGCTTTTAAATCGCGACGTCGCGCCCTTACATCTTTACCTCTGTCAATAACTATGGGCATCAATCCTAAAGTCAGACATTGTAAAGCGGCAAAATAGCCCGCTGGACCTGCACCTACAATAATGACTTTTTTCTTACCCTCCACCCTTTGCCAATGTGGGTCAAACACCAATTCCTCAGGAGCAGGCACGGAGATAAAAACCTGACATTTAAGCCTAATAAGTGGCGTTTTACCTCTGGCGTCAACGGAGCGTCTCACTAGGTTGAAAGTAAAATCTGACTCATCTATACCTAAAGTTTGGCTTATAGTTGTTTTAATTGCTTCTTGATTAGAGGCAAAGGCAGGCAAAATTCCAATTTCTATATCCTTTATCATATTATGCGTCTAAAAACCCGCTGATTAATCTTTTAAAGGGGTTCTAACAAAAAAAGAATCCATTGAATGTTGAAAATATTCAGGAATATACATCTTTATTTTAACTTGTTCTGTGACATCTTGCAGCGTATTCATTGATGCATTAACGGTTTTTAACAACCAGTTGCCCTCATTGACCATTTTCCATTTGTATCGGTCTGAAACAATAAAAAAATCAAAAACAGATTCCTTTGTCCCTGACATTGATACGTTTGTCTCCAGAATAATATCTGAGCCTATCCAAAAAACGGTATCAAAAGAGGTATGGGATTGAATAGAAAACCGAGTCATTGTATCAGGCAATGCAACAGACTGATGAATCGTTTTAGACCATTGAGCGCTCAGCTGAAAAGGCATCAGAAATAACCATAAAAAAAAATAATTTGGCACGTTAGGAAACATTTTCAATGCTTGAATATTGAGTATAAGGATGCAAAGTTAATTCATTTTAAATTAAATAAACCATTACCCCGCTTGTTGTGTTATGCTTAGGCTAATAAATAAATAATGCGTACTCTTTTTTTAGTTATTTTACTGATATCCATAGATTTGTATGCTTACCAAGCATTAAAAGTAGTATTTGCTAACTATTCCTTGTCGGCAAGAACGTGGTCAAAGGTCATTTTTTTTAGCTTGAATATTCTAATGATTTCCTTTAGTTTGGCTTATACCTCGGGGTTAATATCAGAGTGGGATAAGGTAACATTAACAATACTAAGATCTTTAGTTTTTATAACTTACTTTTCAAAATTCCTTGTATTACCCTTCCTTTTTATAGATGATATTTTCAGAGCTTTTCAATGGGTCCTTGATTATTTTAAACCCAGTGAGTCATTTAACCCCTCCAGGTCGAGGTTTTTAAGCCAGTTTGGAATATTTATAGGTGCTATACCTCTTATAAGCTTGACTTACGGGATATTTAGAAATGCATATCGATTTCAACTTCGAAAGACATCTGTTAAAATAGATGATATTCCCGATCAACTTCGGGGCTTAAAAATCATTCAAATATCTGACATTCACTCTGGTAGCTTTTTGTACCCCGAAGAGGTGAATAAAGCTGTTGATATTATAAATGCACAAGATGCTGACCTCGTATTGTTCACCGGAGATTTAGTAAACAATACAGCAGACGAGGTCGTTCCCCTACTTCCTGTTTTAAAGAAGATAAAGGCTAAATATGGCGTATTTTCTGTATTGGGAAATCATGACTACGGCGATTATGTGCCATGGGAAAGTACAGAAAAGAAACAAGATAATTTAAATCAGTTAAAGCGGTACCATAAAGAGATGGGTTGGTCTCTGCTAACGAATGAGCATAGTGTCGTTAAAATTAATGGTAAGGAAGTGGGAATTATTGGTGTTGAAAATTATTCCACCCACATGAGATTCCCTAAATATGGAAAATTAAAAGAATCTTATTCGGGTGTAGAAAATACCGACTTGAAGCTACTGCTGTCACATGACCCCTCTCATTGGTCTCATGAGGTAGTTACCGAATTTAAGGAAATTGCCATCACTTTTTCAGGACACACGCACGGATTTCAATTTGGCGTTGAAATACCCGGCATTATTCAATGGAGCCCTATACAATATGTTTACAAACAATGGGCAGGTCTATACAAAAAGGGAAATCAAATGCTTTATGTTAATAGGGGTTTAGGCCATTTAGGCTATCCAGGGCGCGTAGGTATATTACCTGAAGTAACTTTAATAGAAATCGTCTGATTATTTTTTCAAAGTTCAATGAAATGCAAAAGGACCAATTTTTTAGATCTGGTTTATTAAAGAAATACCTCCTTGGTATTGCCACTCCAATTGAATGCGCAAAAATAGCTGCCCTGCTTGAACTGAATCCCGATTGGAAAGATCAGGTAGAATTGCTTGAGAATAAATTCAGGCATTGGGTAAAACTCCAAAATTCTACCTTCACAAACAAGAATCAACTGAACTAATTTTTATTCATCCTTTATAGTTAAAAAAAATTATATTTCAGCAGATTTTTTTTCGTTAAAAGTTTTTCACTTCTAAATATTTTAATTATTATTGCGTTAGTAAAATATCAAAGAGAGCGAAAAGTCGCTTTTGATACATGATATTTTTTTTGATCCCAATGAACATGACTCCTTAGAACGCGGGTATCCGCAATCATTAACGATTAAAACTAAAGGTCATGTTAATTATTTACACAGCTTTTGCTTCTTTTGCTTTGGGAGGTACTATTATAGCGACGATGAATTCTTTTCAGCGTTCATCACGTCGTTTCTAATTTACTTCCGGCTTGAAAAAACGAAAAACCGTCATTAAATTAGTTTAATGGCGGTTTTTTAATGTAAGCTTGCATTGACCAGTTGATAGTAAAGCTCC
>JBILDL010000220.1:0-4728 GCA_044352635.1 Saprospiraceae bacterium
ACCCTTTTCCAGCATTCCAAGTTCTCCTTTGTGTATTTCCAGGGGCAGATTAAAATGATCTGCTACAAATTTATTACCTAATATATGGTCTATGTGACAATGGGTATTTATAAGTCTGACCGGCTTTATTTTCAATTTATCCAAGGTATGAAGCAATTCATTTTTTTCCTGTTCGTTAGAACAACCCGGATCAAATATAACGCCTTCACCCGTTTCATCATATACGATGTAAGTATTTTCCTGAAACGGATTGAAAGTTAAAAAGGTAACATTAGCCATGTCTGATAGATTAAAATGTGTAAAGTTAGCTTGTTAAGTAACAAAGATTAAACACATAGGGTAAATAATTGTTAAATTTAATGTACAAATGATTAGATTTGGAATGACCACCTCACTCTCATATTTCTTCTAAATGATTTAATAGAGCAACCAATATGAATAATACGCAGCTTTTTATCGGTTTGGTATGTTTTTTACTTTCCTCCTCTTCCCTCTTATCACAGGGAACGCAAGTCGAATTTGGGAAAAATAGAGTCCAATATCATCGTGATTTTGACGAATGGTCTCAGTATGAGAGTGATAATTTTGTTGTTTTTTGGTACGGAAGGTCAAGGAATATTGGGGAAGCGGTGGTTCAATTGGCAGAATATGATTTTGATGAAGTGCAGCGCAGTTTAGAACATAGGATGAATGAAAAGGTGCAGATAGTAGTGTATGCTGACCTTACAGACTTCAAACAAAGTAACATAGGGCAAGAGGAAGTTTTTGGCAATGTAGCGGGGCAGACTAAAATTATTGGAAATAGTCTCTTTGTTTATTACGACGGTGACCATTCTCATTTAAGAAAGCAAATCAGAGAGGGAATCGCCTCCGTTTATCTAAATACCATGTTGTTTGGTGCTAATTTTCAAGAGGTCATTCAAAATGCCGTTTCATTAAATCTGCCTCTTTGGTTTACTCAAGGTTTAGTTGCTTATTTAGGTGAACCATGGAATACTGACGTGGATAATGCGCTGAGAGAGGCAATGTTAGACCCAAAGTTCAAGGGTTTTGGCAGCCTTGCTTCGTCAAATCCCAGATTAATGGGTAACGCGCTATGGTATTTTATCAGGACGCAATACACGCCCAAAACGGTGTCAAATTTACTCTATCTGACCCGAATAAATCGAAGCGTTGAAGGTGGATTTCAATATGTTATGGGCGTTTCTTTGAATGAGATTGTTTTACGCTGCGAACGTTTTTTTCTTGAAAAATATAAAGCTGACCAGGCTTCCAGGAAAATGCCGCCGCCTTCTACCATACCCATAAAGAATAAAAAGCAGGTTCCGGTGTCAAAGGCCAGTATTTCTCCCAATGGGCGTTTTATGACCTATCTGACAAACGACAAGGGCAAGATTAAGCTCTATCTGCAAGAGGTGTCAGGTGAAAATAGAACCCTTATTTACCGTCAGGGTGTAAAAAATGTCTTTCAAGCCACTGATTACCAGTATCCTCTGGTTTCCTGGTCGCCATCGGGAAAAGAATTGGCTATACTGACTGAAAAAAAGGACAAATTATCTCTGGGAACCTATAATATTGAAACAAAAAAATTAACCAAAGAACCTTTAGCCGAACAATATCAACGTATTTATAGTATGGATTTCTATGATCCTTTCACGCTGTTGTTTAGTGCTGATGTGAGTAGCCAGGCCGATATTTTCCTGTATTCTATAAGAACGCGCCAAACGCAGAGAATTACCAATGATTATTTTGACGACAAAGATGCGTCGGCAGTAAATATTGGAAATAAGCGGGGTATTTTATTTGTGTCCAACAGAGAGGATAGTCTTTTGAGAGCAGTTAGAAGGGATACTTTACTTCCTTTAAAGCCTTTCGATGTTTTTTATTACGATATGGAAACCAGGGGAAATGAACTGGTTAGAGTCACTAACACCCCTTCTGCCAACGAAAGAAAGCCCATAGCATTAGATACTACTCATTTTGCCTTTTTAAGTGACCGTTCGGGTATTATGAACAGAGAAACAGGTTTTCTCGAAACATATATTCATCATATTACCAGACACGTTATCCTAAAAGATGGAATCCATCTGCGATTTGATGCTGATTCCATTCCCAGCGGGTTTGATACCACCCTTATTGATAGCATTTATCTTGAACCTGTATATAAAAAGAGAGCCTTTACCGGTCTGAATTCAAATTTTGACAGAAATATTTTAGATCACTACGACGCGAATGGCAATAATGTTTACTCTTTAATTTACAGGGAGAAAAAATATCAGATTATTAGTGAGTTAGTTGATCCAACGGTTTGGGTAAAATCAGCTAAAGTTAGAGGAATGGAAAATGCCTCCCTTCCTGTGTTAGCTTTACCCAATATAACACCCTCGGGACGAGAAATAGCAAAAAAATCGGAGATTAACGCTAAGGAAGAACAACTTGATGAAAAGTATTTGTTCCAAACACCTTTTGGTGCGCCGACAAAGAAAATAGAATCTTCAGTGCCTGTTCCAACAGACCAGACACCTTCTGGCTTATTGAGTGGGAATAGTACTTTTCAAAAGCCCGTGTATCGCTTGAGGCCTACACAGTTAATTCCGTATAGAACCCAGTTTCATACCGATTATGTGGTCACGCAAATGGATAATTCTCTATTATTTGGTGGTTTAGATCAATTCGCGGCTACGGCTGATGGTTTTACTGTTCCACCCGCCGGAATGTTGATGAAAGTGAATTTAAAAGATTTGTTCGAAGACCATGAATTTGAGGGAGGAATAAGGGTTCCTACCGCATTCAATGGTGCAGAATATTTCTTCCTCTACCATAATAGAAAACATAGATTGGATAAACGATGGGCCTTTTACATGAAAGATCAAAGGAACAGGTCAGATGCCAACTCATATATTCCTCAAAGAGATAGGTATAACATATTATTGGGTCAATTTACCCTCAGATATCCTTTTGATATATTTAGGAGTTTAAGGGGAAGCGTAACCTTGAGAAGAGATCAAAATGTTCCATTAGCCACTGACGCAGCTAGTTACACCAGGCAAGTTACTGCTCAACCAAGGATTGGAGCCAGATTAGAATATGTGTTTGATAATTCTTTGGAGACGGGACTTAATTTAAGGTCAGGTGCCAGGTATAAGTTTTTTGCTGAATTTGTAAAGAAATTTGACTTTTCAACCAACGAAAACGGCGGGCAATCGCTAACTTTTAGTAAGGGCGTAATGAGCATATTGGGCGTAGATGCCCGTTTTTACCAACCCATACTTAAACATAGTGTTTGGGCAACCAGAATTGCTGGCGCTACGGTGGCTGGTTCAGAGAAAATATTATACTTTCTTGGTGGTGTTGATAATTGGTTAATGCCTCAAAGAGATGATGAAATTTCTATTCCTCCAGGGGATTTTGCCTTCCAGACCCTGGCAGCTAATCTTCGCGGTTTCAAGTTGAACACCAGAAATGGGAATAATTATCTCCTTATCAATAGTGAATTAAGAGTTCCCATTGCCAAATACATTTTTAAGAATATATCTTCCCAATTGATAAGAAATTTTCAAATCGTTGGATTCTTTGATGTAGGTTCTGCTTGGACAGGTTTTAATCCTTATCGTGCAGATAATCCATTAAACACCACTACATATAAAGAGGGAGAAACTATCACTGTAACGGTTAACTATTTCCGGGATCCTATCGCTGCGTCTTATGGCGTTGGCTTGAGAACCAAATTATTTGGTTATTTCGTGCGTGCTGATTATGGCTATGGGATAGAAACCAGAATAATTCAAAAACCTATTTTGCATATATCTATGGGTCTGGATTTTTAATTAGGACTGATTTTTTCGTTTAGCACCTTTTTGCGAATCCAGTTTGGAACCACTACAGCGCCTATGAATAAGTAAATATAGTAGCCTAGTAATCGCCAAACGGTTGCTGTTAGGGTGGCGACGGTACTATTAGGTATATAATCGATGAGAAACCCTCCAAATAATACTTCGACAAAACCGGCTCCACCTGGAGTCGGGCTAAAGAGAGTAATTAAAAACATCGACTCAAGTCTGGCAAATAATTGAACAAGATCTGTTATTTCCCGGGAAATGTCAGGGTTAAAGGCGAGTATTACTGCAAGAAGCAGTAAAAAACGAGTGCTCCACGCGCCAATAGTTGCTATTAAAGCACGCAAATGCCAAAGGGCTGGCTTTATTTTTAATTCTTTGCTTGCCAGTAATATTTCATTGCCAACACGCTCGGCATCATTTCTCCATTTTTTAGTGAAGGAAAAACGAGTTAAGGTTAATAATAATTCTTTCATTCTTACAGGGCGTAAAAATAAGCCATAGAAAAATAAAAGGGTGTAACAAAACATGAACAAGTAGGAAAAAATAAAATAATTGCCCCAGCCTCCGAGATCGCTGAATCCATGCATATCGGGCCTTATGATGATGCCTCCAAAAATAAAAAACAGGATGGGTATGGAAAATAAAAAGAATAAGCCATCCAGTACAATGGTATATAATACAATAGTTGCCGTTTTAGCAAAAGATAGTTTTTCTTTAGCAAGTAAGAAAAAGGCAACGGCTGATCCACCAACGCTCGTAGGTGAAACAGCAGAACTAAATTCCCAGATAAAAATTAATTCAATACATTTTTTAAAATTAAATTCTTTGTCACTCAGAGAATATATTCGAAAAGAATACGAAATATGGTGTATGAATAAAAAAACTACGG
>JBILDL010000221.1:0-4714 GCA_044352635.1 Saprospiraceae bacterium
TATCGATGAAAGCTACAAGGTCAACTGGGAATTTGGGGATGGTGGAAAAAGTACTAAATTAAATCCTACCTATACTTACACCAAAGAAGGTATTTATTCAGTAAGTCTCTCCGTAACCTCGCCTATAGGGTGTAAAATAGATACCGTTTTTAATAATCTTATTAAAATTTCTTCTTCCCCCGAAGCAGCTTTTGATTTTGCACCGAAGCAAATAACGAACATTGATAATAAAGTGGTGTTCACAGATGAATCTATTAATGCTGTGCGATGGCGTTGGGACTTCGGTGATAATGCCCAACTTGAAGAAAGAAACCCCATTCATCTTTATCAGGACACCGGCTTATTTACTATAACCCTCGTTGTAACACATCCAAGTGGCTGCCTGGATACCGCTCAGGCATTACTCGATGTAAGACCTGATGTCAGATATTTTTTACCCAATGCCTTTACACCAAATTATGATGGTAAAAATGATATTTTCAGGGGAGTAGGAATAATGACAGGTGCTACAAATTTTAAATTCCAAATTTGGAACCGATGGGGAGAAAGAGTCTTTTTCACCGATGATATTAACGAGGGTTGGAATGGAAATCACCTGAATAATGGTTCAGCATCCCCTGAAGGCGTTTATATTACCTTGATTTCCTACAAAGATCCCCGGGGCATTCCAGTGGAAATCAAAGGATTCGTAACTCTTTTACGTTAATTTATAAGGATTGTAAGTATTTATGTGTAAAAATTGTATTTACCAGTTTATTTATATATTTTTGCACGTCAAAAAAAATTAAGTTAAGATGGACGCAATAAAATACGTGCACGAACAACTCACACCGAGTAGCACTTTCCCAAATTTTCGCCCAGGAGATAACGTAGTCGTAAACTACGAAATCGTTGAGGGTGATAAAAAAAGGGTTCAAGCTTTTCGTGGCGATGTCATTCAAATTAGTGGTCAAGGACCAACCAAAACCTTTACGGTAAGAAAAATTTCTAACGGCGTTGGTGTTGAAAGAATTTTTCCATTCGCTACACCAAATATTCAAAGTGTTGAAATATTGAAACGCGGTAAGGTACGTAGAGCTAAATTGTTCTACTTACGTGATCTTGTTGGTAAGAAAGCACGTATTCGCGAAAAGAAAATTTATCGTTAATTCGATTTTCCAACGCAAAAAAGGAGGCTGTCTAAAAAGGTAGCCTCCTTTTTTTATGCTATTTGGTATATCGGGCTAATAGGCCTTTATGATGGTACAAATTTATCGTAGAGACGCGATGCTTCGCGTCTTCTCCCCGATAGGTTTTGATTTAATATTTACCCCTATTTCCCATTTCTGAATCACGGATTTTTAGGATTTCAAGATTTCACAGATGATAGATAGCGTTTTTGTTTAAAATATAAAGTTTTATTTGTAACTAAAAGGAACCCTTACAAAGATAAGTTTAAACTCTATTCATACGATGAAAGTGGAGGACAAGTACATACCAGATTTCTGTCACCGTAGGCGCCGTCAATTCTGGCTACGCTTGGCCAAAATTTATACCCTTGATGTAGATAAGGAAGTGGGAAAGCAGCTTTTTCTCTGGAATATGGAAAAGACCATTCGTTAGCTGTAACTAGGGCTTGAGTATGCGGTGCATTATGTAACACGTTATTGTCAACATCATACACGCCATTCATTATCTCTACTATTTCTTTTTTTATTTCCAACATCGCCAAACAAAATCTGTCCAGTTCATCCTTATCCTCACTTTCCGTGGGTTCAATCATAATGGTCCCAGCCACTGGGAAAGAAAGGGTTGGTGCATGAAAACCGTAATCAATCAGTCGTTTTGCAACATCTTCGGCACTAATCCACTGCTTAAAAGGCCTGAGATCTAATATAAGTTCGTGGGCACTTCTACCCTTTTCCCCCAAATAAAGGACATCAAAATCATTCTCAAGTTTATTTTTTATGTAATTAGCATTTAAAATGGCGACTCTGGTAGCCTGAGTAACTCCCTCAGCACCTAACATTTTAATATAAGCATAACTAATTAACAATATACTTGCACTGCCATAAGTACTGGCAGACACATCGTAACCCTGATTATCCGCCTTGTTTTTACCCGGTAAAAATGGAGCTAAATCGTCATTAACACATATTGGACCCATACCAGGACCACCTCCACCATGAGGAATAGCGAAAGTTTTGTGAAGATTCAAATGGCAAACATCCGCGCCAATAAATCCAGGGCTGGTTAAACCTACCTGAGCATTCATATTGGCCCCGTCAAGATAAACTCTACCACCATGATGGTGAACAAGATCAACAATTTCCTTAATTCTGGTTTCAAAAACGCCGTGAGTCGAAGGATAGGTAACCATTAAAACAGCTAAATTTTCGGCATGGGCGGCAGCCTTCATTTTTAAATCATCAAAATCGACATTTCCATTGGCGTCACAATCAACCACAACCACCTTCATACCTGCCATTACTGCACTGGCCGGATTTGTTCCATGGGCTGAAGAGGGAATGAGGGCAATATTTCTATTATCTTGCTTATGAAACTGAAAATATTTACGAATGGTCAACAAACCTGCATATTCACCTTGAGCACCAGAGTTGGGCTGCAACGAACATGCGGTAAAACCAGTTACGGCACAAAGCCAGCTTTCCAAATCATTAAAAAGCTCATGATACCCAGCTGCCTGATTTTCGGGCACCATCGGGTGAATATTAGCGAATTCAGGCCATGAAACGGGTAATAATTCACTGGCAGCATTGAGTTTCATGGTACATGAACCCAACGCAATCATTCCATGAACCAAAGACAAATCCTTATTTTCCAATCTCCGGATATACCGCATCATTTTACTCTCTGTATGATACGTATTGAAAACCGGATGCGTTAGAAAAGATGATTTTCTTTGAAGGGGTTCAGCAATATTTATACCTAATACTTCATTTTCATTAAACGCTAAATTCCGACCTGTTGCTGCACAAAAAACCTCAAAAATATCTTTGATGTCCTCTAAAAGAACCGTTTCGTCTATTGAAATCTGTAGAGATTGGGTATTATAGAAAAAATTAATATTTCTTTTTTCAGCTTCTTCGCGAACCAACATTTTAAATCCTGGCGAACAATCTATGGTAAGCGTATCAAAAAAGGATGAATGAGGAAATGAAATATCAAGTTTGCGCAAATTTGCGGCAAGTAAAGAAGTTAAATCATGTATTCTTTTTGAAATTTTAAAAATACCTTTAGGACCGTGATAGACTGCATACATACTGGCCATAATAGCCAGCAAGGCTTGAGCAGTACAGATATTAGAGGTAGCTTTTTCTCTTCGAATATGTTGTTCTCTGGTTTGAAGCGCCATTCTTAGGGCTGGATTCCCTAACTTATCGACAGAAACCCCAATAATCCTTCCAGGAATTAAGCGTTTAAATTCCTCACTTATAGCAAAGTAAGCCGCATGAGGCCCACCGAAACCCATAGGTACGCCAAATCTTTGGGCATTTCCTACGGCACAATCAGCGCCCCAAACACCGGGAGCCTCCAACAAAGCCAGACTCATTAAATCACAAGCCACGGTTACATAAATTTCTTTAGATTTGGCATCAGCCGTTAGCGCTGAAAAATCTTCTACGGAACCTTCAGAATCAGGATATTGAATGAGCAAACCGAAGGTAGATTCCGATAAATCAAAATCAGCGAAAGGCATGATGACAATATCGATACCCAAAGGTTCTGCTCTTGTTTTCAGGACGGAAATAGTTTGTGGAAAAACGCTGTCAGAAACTAAAAACCGATTAGCAAGAACCGATTTATTTTTTTTATTTTTCACACCAAAAAAAAGCGTCATAGCTTCTGCTGCAGCGGTCCCTTCATCGAGCAAAGAAGCATTAGCCACAGGTAAACCGGTTAAATCACAGACCATTGTCTGAAAATTCAAAATAGCTTCAAGTCTTCCTTGCGCAATTTCCGCCTGATACGGTGTATATTGAGTGTACCAGCCTGGGTTTTGAAATATCGACCTATTGATAACAGAAGGCGTCCAGGTACCGTAATACCCTCTTCCGATATAGGTTTTAAAAAGTTTATTTTTACTGGCAAGCCCCCTTAACTCCCTGAGATATTCATACTCAGACATCGGTTCCGGTAGAGGTAAATCATGATTTAAACGAATGGCCTCTGGAATCGTATCAGTCATCAATACATCTAAAGAGTCAGCGGAAATAAAATTCAGCATCTCTTGTTGTTCCATCTCATTTGGACCAATATGTCTATTTACAAACTGGTCAGTGATACGAAAATTGGACATTTCATGTATAGTTTAAAATGAAAAAAAGGTAAACATTATTAAAACAAAGTTGGTTGTCAAAAAATCAGTAATTACTTATTTTCTAAGTTGCGAATTGCTTCTTTTAAAAAAGGATCCACCTCAAATTCTATGTTCATAGCCGCCTCGTTACCCAAATATTGTTTTGCGTAGGCTACTTTTAATCTTTTCCAGGCAGATAATCTAACTTCATCACCCAAATTGAACTCCTTTAAATAAGCAGAGACCAATTTGTTATCCGGTAAAAACGCGGCCCATTTAACGGTAGATACCTTACCCTTTGCGGAGCTGTAGGTTAAAAATCCGTCTGGTTTATTCTTAATAACAAAAGGAATTGTTAATCGTTTCGCATTTGCCCATAATTCCGACGTATCCATCGATGCCAAGGGAATCAGC
>JBILDL010000222.1:0-4712 GCA_044352635.1 Saprospiraceae bacterium
TGTAGCATTATTTGTACCAGATCATTCTCCTCTTTTATTTTATGAAAGAATAGTAGCGCTTTCCACAAAATCTATCATGCCAAAAGGAGGATTGTTCTTTGAATGTCATCCTGAATTTATTAGCAGGGTTGCTGATCTCTTAATAGCAAATGGGTTCGAAAATGTGCAAATACTAAGCGATATTAGTGGAAAACAAAGAATGGTGCAAGGTTTTATGCCCGAATAGCTACATTTCCTTCATAATATCAAATAATTCTGCTAAAGTGTTATTCAAAGATTCTATGGCTTCTACCATTTTCCAATTTTCTTTATTCCTGTCTTCCACATAATTTGAAATACTCCTTATGGACATGAAGGGAATCTTTTCTTTTAGACAAACATAAAAAAATGAAGCACCTTCCATGTTTTCAATCTCAACCTCAGGGTATTTTATAATTATTTTATCCGCCTTACTTTGAGTACCTGTCACTGAATTTAATGTAATACCATGAGCTAGTGGAAGAAATTTAGTCAACGACGCTTCAGGATTTATTAAAACACCCTCTGTAAAAGGAAATGAATTCTTATCTATGAGGGGCGTTTCAAAAATAGAAGTAAAGCTACCATCCTTTTCTTCCATTCCTATATCTCCAAATTGTTCTGTGGCCATATAATAAACCTTTCCCAATGGCTTATTCTTTTGAAAAGCCCCACCAATGCCCGCTTGAATAATTAATGAATAAGAAAATTGGTTTAATCTATTCTTTAATTCGTACAAAACATTAAAAACACCTATGCCCGTTACCAAAAGTTGAATTTCGTGGTTTCCTGACTTCCATGTTCCCTCTTCCACTTTCTGCCAATACTTATCTAAATACTCTATGCTTTGGTTAACTTCAAAATAGGTTGCACTCGTTAATAATAGGTTCATTTTTCTTTATAATTCCAATGTTTTTGAAAAAAGACAGAAGTTAAAAGGCCTAACCATTGATGCTGTCTCACTTTTAAACCAAATCTAATACTTTTTGGTAGGTTATATGCTAATCCAAAGGTAAAAGAATAGGGTAGAGGTTCCCACCCAATTTCTCCCTCAAATAACTTAAACTGACTGGTAATATTTCCCCTGATTCCATTAAAAATCTGATGACCTTGATAGGTGTAAAAAATATTTATATGATTATACTTTCCAATTTTGTTGTCGATACCTAAAAGAAGGAAATCTATCTTATCCATTGGAGCTGAATATAAGTCTCTGGCATATTTAATATAGAAGTGATGGTTCTCATTTATCATGGTTATTGCGTGAACCCCAATAGTTAATATACGACTCATTTTATCTTCTGGAAATGACTGAGTTTTATACTCAATCTCTGTACCCAATATAAAATTATGATGAAGTAATTTATGATAATTAAAAACTAATTCTCTATGTTTTGAATAGGGGGAAGAATATGAAAACGAAGTATATTGATTTTTGTCCTTAAAAAATAGGATTAAATCTAATGATTGCCTTGATTTTAATCCTAACCATTGCGATTCCTGACCTAAAGCACCCCAGCCTTTATCTAGATTAATTACATTGGTCTGATTCTTTTCAAAGAAATTTCTTCCCAAAAGTGGTTGTATTTCGTTACCTAACCTCGCAAAATCAATATTTTGGCTATAAATTATGGTGTAATTTAATATCACAGCCATTAAAATAATTAATTGGTTTTTCATACTTCCTTGATTTTTCCTTAATATAGTTGGAAAGTAACAGTTACTTGTATCGGTGATTTTATGATAATGTTAGATTTATCCTAACTTTGTCCAAAAATAAATGCGTCAAAAGGTTATCTTCCAAGATTTAGGATTAACGGATTATTTTGATACCTGGCAGTACCAAACAGAAATTCACCAGAAACTTAAGGAAGAAAAAAAAATTATCAATAATCCTAATCCTTCACATACGCTTATTTTTTGTGAACATCATGCCGTTTTTACATTGGGTCGAAGCGGATCACAAGAAAATTTAATCGTTTCACCAGAATATTTAGCAGAAAATAATATTCAGTTTTATAAAATTAATCGTGGAGGTGATATAACCTACCATGGTCCTGGGCAAATTGTCGGCTATCCGATTTTTGATTTAGATCTCTTTTTTAATGATGTTCACAAATACGTTAGATTACTTGAAGAATCTGTTATTCAAACCCTTGAACATTATAATATAATAGGCTACAGAGAAGCAGGGTACACTGGTGTTTGGATCAATAGAGGAAACGAAAAACGAAAAATATGCGCTATTGGTGTTCATTTAAGTCGTTGGATTTCATTACATGGCTTTGCATTTAATATCAATACAAATCTTGATCACTTCAACTTTATTATTCCTTGTGGCATTAAAGATGAAGGTAAATCTGTTACCTCTTTAGAAAAAGAGTTAGGTGCAAAGCAAAATATGGATGAGGTTAAGCATATTTTAGTAAATAAAATGTCATCTATTTTTGAATTTGATATGTTATAATTTCTATGAGTGTGGAAAATAAAGCTAAAAGAGTCGCTGAATCAAAATCTGTCATGACAGAAATGGTCATGCCAAATGATGCAAATCCTATGGGTAATCTCATGGGGGGGAATTTATTGAGATGGATGGATATTATATCTAGTATTTGTGCAGGAAAACACTGTGAAAACCAAGTAGTTACTGTATCAGTAGATAATGTTGCCTTTAAAAAGCCTATTCATGTAGGTGATATAGTGACCATTGAGGCAATGGTTACCCGCTCATTTAATACCTCGGTAGAAGTTTACGTGGAAGTTTATGCTGCGGATATCAAAGGACATAATTATAGACGATGTAATCATGCTTATTATACCTTCGTTGCCCTCAGTACACCAGAGGGTAAACCTGTTCCCGTTCCAATGGTTATACCACTTACAGATAATGAAAATAAGTTATTTGATTCAGCGCCTCAAAGAAGAGACATGAGATTATTATTAGGAGGTAGATAAAATTTTGTGGGAAATGATGAATGTACAAATGGTTAAAAAGGTATGGTCAATTGTGGGAAAAATAAAATTTCATTGGATTTTTCTATTGTTTTTAGTAGCTGTTTCAGACATTCGGCATTCTTCAAATTTTAATTCTTTTAAACCTATTGAAAATTTTTTCCTGATACGACAATTCTTTAATGACGAATCAACGACAAAAAAATACATTGAATCACTAAAAATTATATTTAATACACCGAATTTAAGATCGGTACCCAAAGGATTTGATGAATCCTGGACGCTTAGAGGTCCAAATAAAATTGGGGCAAGAGTTAACGTGATAAAACCTGATCCAAAAAATAATCAAATTGTTTACCTTGGATTTTCATCGGGTGGATTATGGAAAACTATAGATGGTGGTCAAACCTGGAATCCTATTTTTGATAATTTCCCCTGGTTAGCCATAGCAGACATAAACATTGATCCGACAAATAGTAAAATTATTTATGTTGCCACGGGAGATCCTAATATTTCTGGCTATCCCTTTGTGGGCGACGGCGTATATAAAAGTGTTGACGGTGGTCAAACCTGGAAAAATATAGGGCCTGCTGGTACACAGGTTGTTTCCAAAATACTAATTAATCCTGTTAATCCTCTCATTTTATATGCCTCCAGTATGGGCTTACCATTCCAAAGAGACAAATTAAGAGGCATTTATAAAAGTATAAATGGTGGAATTACCTGGGAAAAAGTTTGGCACGTCGCTGATGATACAGGTATTATTGACTTGATTTTTGATCCTTTTAATGCCAATGTTATATATGCTGCTTCCTGGCCAAGAGTTAGAAATAATAGAGAAAGTTTATTGTCAGGTATAAATGCCACTATTTTCAAAAGTGTAGATGGCGGTAATACTTGGATAAAATCTGATAACGGTTTAAAATCTGGTCCAAAGGGTAGAATTGGTCTTGTGGCCAGCAAACTAACCCCAAATTTGCTTTTTTCTATTGTCATTGGTGAAAATAATGAGTGGGAAGGTTTCTATAAATCAGTAAATGGAGGAGGCACCTGGGTAAATCTTTTAACTAATACAGGTAGTAATTCTTTACCAGATAATGCTATGGGGGGATTTGGTTGGTATTTTGGTAAAATTGAAATAAATCCTAAAAATGATAGGGATTTATTTATTCTTGGTGTCGATCTTTGGCGCTCTAAAGATGGTGGTTTTAGCTGGTTTTTAGGCGCTCCTCCGTGGTATGAAAATAAAGTTCATGCCGATAAACATGACTTGGTTTTTCTTAATGAAACCGATGTATTACTAGCTTCCGATGGCGGGGTGTATCAATCGAAAGATAATGGGCAGAGTTGGAGTGATTACGAGGAGGTTCCAGCTACTCAATTTTATAGAATTGCTTCAAATCCACATGAACCAAATGCCTATTATGGAGGTGCTCAGGACCACGGCACATTGAAAGGTGAAAATCCGCAAAATTGGGTTAGATTATATGGTGGTGACGGCTTTCAACAAGTTTTCGATCCAAAAAATGATAATATCTTCTATACCCTTACCCAAAATGGAAGTATTTTGGTAAGTACCAATAAAGGATTGTCATTTAATTCGGCAATGAATGGTATTGATAAATTTGAACCTGTCGCATGGGATGCACCACTCATTAGAAGTCCTTTTAATGCCAATACTTTATATACAGGTACCTCCAGAGTGTATAAAAATACTGAAGGCGCCAGTGCTTCCTGGAAAG
>JBILDL010000223.1:0-4697 GCA_044352635.1 Saprospiraceae bacterium
GGGTGACGGAGTTCAAAATCTCGTTAATTTCTCAAGTTCTGACAGTCTGTCAGGTTTAAAATACCAATATGTACTCACCACCCTTGCTAACAATATTATACAAGTTATAAATGGTAATTCCATAGACTTTGAAACCATAGGATTAAGAGAAATGAGACTTTACAGTGTAGCATTTAATGGGAATTTCAACAGTCAAACTGGAGTATCTATTTTTAATGCTAATCTTTCATCGGGTTGTTTCAGAATCTCTGATAATTTTATTAAAATCTTGAGAGACAGACCAGCAAATCACCGGATTTTGTTTTCAAACAATGACACGATACAAAAATTATGTCTATCTAAATCAGGATCATTTGCCAGATTAAAAAGTACGTTTGCAGGTAGAACTGGATACGTTTACATTGTAATAAATAAATTTAATAGTGTTGTATTGCTCAGTTCTACCCAAAATATAGATATTGAAAAACTTGAAGATGGTGACTATCAAGTGTATGGGCTATCTTACACAGGCAATCTAAATCTACGTACAGGTAATACATTTAAAACAGACGATATATTGGCTACAAGTTGTTTCCGATTATCGAGTAATTCTGTAAAATTCTATAAAGGAGGCTATGCTGAAGGAGGGCAAATAAGCACTTTTCTATCTTCAAACACCTTATTTTCCTGTCCAAAAGATGGTGTAGCCGATTTAATAGATATTTCGGTTCCAAATAACCCGATAGGAACAAAATACCAATTTTTAGTAACCGATAGTTTGAATAGATTATTTTATGCTCCATTTGAAAATCAATTAATCAATTTCGATAATACCCCCGCAGGGAATTATAGAGTATATGGTATAGCTTATACTGGTACACTGGGATTTCAATTGGGGGCAAATATTTTAAACAATACTCTTATTAATGCCTGTTTTGATTTATCGGACAACTATTTAGAAATATACCACAATAAGCCTGAAGCGGGACAAATTTCAAAGAAGGATGGAACAACCACCCGCACCGTTGTAACTGCCAATAACAATCAAAAGGATAGTGTTTTATTAAAAGTAACCAATGCTAAACCGATAAATGTTCCCTACTCTTTTGTTTTGGTAAATGATAACAATCTAATTGTTTCAGCTCACCATGAGGCATTTAATTTAGACACACTCAAGATTGGGAGATACAGAATTTTTGGTGTGGCGAGTTCCAGTCCAAACTTATCTTTAAGCGTAGGTAAATCATTTTCAGACATAGGCAAAGCTGAAAATTGCATTTTGATATCGTCCAATTTTTTGGAGGTGGATATCATTTCAACGAGTAGTTCCCCCATAGTAAACAACATCCTTATCGCTCCTGACGCTCCAGCAAAAGCACAGCACATTTCACTAAGCGCATTTCCTAATCCTGTAAATGATGTATTGAATGTGCAAATACGGCAAACTCAATATAAAAGTGACCAAGCGACTTTAAGATTAACTCATATTTCAGGAAAAATACTATTCGAATTGAATACGAATTTAGAGAAGGGAGAGCAACTTTTAACCATCCCTATGGCAATGTATCCAGCTGGACTCTACATTTTAACTATTGAGGCAGGAGAAATCCTTCAAACAAGTAAGATTATCAAAGCGGAATAAACTTTATGCCTTAAACTTCTTTTTGTAATCCTTTATAAAAAGTTTGTGATCAAAGGACTCATAATCAGAGGGAGTATTTGAGGCAACAATGAGGAGGGTATTTTTAGGAAGACTATTAATACCCTCTAAATACCAATCTGCCCCATCAACATCGAGGTTCGTCGTTGGTTCATCTAAAAGAACGAGCGGGACATCGGAATAAAGAGCGAGGCCAAGTTTAACCCGTTGTTTCATTCCAGAGGAGAAAAATTTCAAGGGTTTATTTACAGATTTTTGGAGTTTCAATAGATCCATAAGGTCCGAAACACTCATATTGTTCCTTAGAGGTTTGAATTGAACATGAAACCGAATAGTTTCGGCCAGCGTAAACTCCTCGATAAGATCCATATAAGGAGCGGCGAAAGAAATATGCTTATATAATTGATCTAAAGGAATCAAGGTATCATTTAAGAACGGCAGTAATTTACCCTGACTTGGGGTAAGATGTCCAGAAAGGATTTTTAACAACGTTGATTTACCCGAACCATTTGGACCAATCAAAGCATATTTCTGACCTTCATTGAATTGAAAATCAATTTTTTTAAAAATCCAATCCGGGGGAAATTTTTTTCCTACATTATTGAGGACTAGCTTCATGATTTAGCGTCACTTGGTCTGATTTAAATCTGGATATCATAGATTTTGATTGACTAAAAAAAGAGACGATTTCATCTTTAAAGACAGACGATTGAAACGAATTCTTTATCAAAGAGAGGCCAATTGAAATACTATTATTCTGGACAAAAATCACATTATAAATACCTTTTATTTCTTCAATTTCAGATAATTGAAAACCTTTTCTTTCGAGGCCTATATGATTAATGCCAATGTAAGAAAGAGGTTCTCTGGCGACTCTAACAAAAGGAGGAACATTATTTCTAACAAGCCCGGCACCAGCGACGAAGCTAAATCTTCCAATTTTACAAAATTGCTGAACGAGCACATTACCTCCTAAAACGGCATGATCATTAATTTGGACATGACCTGCCAGCTGAACGCCATTAGATAAAATAACATGATCTCCAATGATGCAATCATGAGCTACGTGAACATAGGCCATAATAAGGCAGTGACTTCCAACGATAGTAGTACCCGTTTCCATGGTTCCCCTATTGAGAGTAGCACCTTCTCTAATAACCGTTTTATCACCTATAACTAAGGTGCTATACTCGCCTTTAAATTTTAGATCCTGAGGAACGGCGCCTAAAACAGCGCCAGGAAAAACCTCACAAGAACTCCCCAATCTGGTACCGGATAAAATAGTTGCATTGGGACCAATTTTGCAATAATCACCAATGACAACATCTTTATCAATATAACTGAAAGGAAAAACAATAGAACCAATCCCTATTTTGGCATCAGGATGAATAAATGACAAGGAAGATTGGTCTGTCATAATTAACTTTCTACTTTTCTTCTAATAATCTGCGCGGTTAACTCCGCTTCAGAAACAATTTTATTATCAACATAAGCTATACCCTGCATGTGACAAATACCTCTGCGAATGGGAGATAAAAGTTCCATTTTGATAAGTAAAATATCACCTGGAGATACTTTAGCTTTAAATTTAGCATTATCAATTTTCAGGAAATAGGTATCCCAATTCCATGGATCTTCTACGGTAGAAAGGGCAAGGATTCCGCCAGTCTGGGCCATAGCTTCGACTTGTAGAACGCCTGGCATGACAGGATTACCAGGAAAATGCCCCTGAAAATACTGTTCATTTACCGTAATATTCTTTACTCCCACAACATAAGTATCTGTTAACTCAGTAATTTTATCTAAAAGGAGAAAAGGAAAACGGTGAGGTAACCAGGATTCAAGCCTTACAGAATTGAAAACGGGCGTTTTGGAAGGATCATATTTAGGTTTACCTCGTAGTTTTTTTTGCTCCTGGAGCTGTTTTTTAAGCACTCTCGCCAATAAATTATTAGAAGCGTGACCAGGTTTATGCACAACAAAACGACCTTTTACAGGTGCACCCAATAAGGCAATATCACCTATAAAGTCTAATAGTTTGTGCCTTGCCGGTTCATTTTCAAAGGTTTGATTTGATTTGTTTACTACACCCAAAGTAGTAGGTAAAGGCAGTTGACTATGAGACATAGAAGACCACTTTTCCCATTCAGCTGTGGAAGGTAAGCGATCAGCAATTACCAAAGCATTATCTAACGTTCCACCTTTTATTAAGCCATTTGCCATTAAACTATCAATATCCTTGAGAAGAACAAATGATTTTGACGGAGAAATTTCACCCTCATACTTTTCAAGACCCGATAAAACGGCGAATTGTTGCCCGGGGTAGGGAGCGTCAAAATCGACCAGAACGGTAACTTCAAAACCATCATAAGGCGAAATCACATAATGTGCACCTGATTCTTCGTCCTTAAAATCTATGGTTTCTTCCACTTCAAAAAACAACTTATTTTCAGATTGATCTAAAACACCCGCTTCATTTATAAGTGAGGTGAATAATTTAGAGGAACCGTCAAGATAAGGAACTTCCGAACCATCTATTTCAATGTGTAGATTATCAATTTCTTTTGCATAAATAGCAGATAGTAAATGTTCTATAGTTGCCACTACAGCACCTTCGTATCCAATGACCGTAGATCTGGTGGTATTTGTGACCCTGTTGCAATCTGCGGGAACAAAAGGTTTACCAGGTAAATCAATTCGTTGAAACTTAATTCCATGATTATCTTCAGCTGGTTTTAAAGTGATGGTTACGGATGACCCGGTATGCAAACCGACTCCGGAAATAGTTACCGCTTTAGAAATAGTTTTTTGCTTCATTAGTAAAAGTCATATAAATAAATAATAATGTTTGGTTTTTAATTAAAGCTGGTTCAACTTTTTCTCCATTTTCTGGAGACGTAAAATGAGAGATGGAAGTTGCTTGAAAACGGAAAATGATTTCAAGAATGAAATATAAGGTATGGCTGGTGAACCCATAAAGGATTGACCAGAAGTTGTAATAGATTCAGAAATACCACTTTGTCCTTGAATTTTTGTACCATCTGCAATTTTTAGATGC
>JBILDL010000224.1:0-4686 GCA_044352635.1 Saprospiraceae bacterium
GGAGGATGCCTTAAAAATGCAGCAATTGGCAAATAAATATAAGGTTATGCTGTTGACAAATTATGAGACCTCCTGGTACCCATCTACCGCTGAAAGTTTCAGATTAGTTAGGGATAGTAATTTTGTTGGTCAAATAAGAAAAGTGGTTTTTCATCACGGTCATCAGGGGCCAAAAGAAATTGGCGTAGGGGACGAATTTTTTAAATGGTTGACTGATCCCGTTTTAAATGGTGGTGGGGCGCTCATGGATTTTGGTTGTTATGGCGCTAATCTGGCGACTTATCTTTTGAAGGGTCAGGAACCTGTGTCGGTCACCGCAGTGACGAATCAATTTAAACCACAAATTTATCCAAAAGTAGATGACGATGCCACGGTTATTTTAAATTATCCCTCCCTTCAAGTGATTATTCAGGCGTCCTGGAATTGGACATACAATAGGAAAGATATGGAGATTTATGGCGACAGCGCTGCTATTACAGCACTGAATGCTAATAAGATGCGCTTCAGAAATAGTAAAAATGGTGCTGAATATGAAAAAACGGTGACTGATAAAGATATAGCCGTTTATACCAATCCTTTTTCTTACCTGCATGCGGTGTTGAGAGGAAAGGAGAAGCTGGAGCCTTTTGGACTTTATACCCTTGAAAATAATGTCATGGTAAATAGGATCTTAGAGGCAGCAAGAATTTCAGCTGCTACAGGAAAAACGGTGAAACTGAAATAGAATGGTGAAATATTCAACATTTAAGGGGCTAAAAATAGATTTATGTAACAAAGGTTACTTAAATTTTTAAAAAAAAGGTATATTGGTACTGCATGTAATTTATTAACCTAAAAACACTTAAAATATTCATTATGGTAAACGACAAACGACTTTTTTATGGTAGTTGCCTTGCATTGATAACTACAGCTCTTTCTTTTAGTATAAGAGCAGGTATTTTGCCCCAGTTAGGCGAGCAATTGAATCTTTCAGCGGAACAACTTGGATTTATAAACTCCATGTGGTTCTTAGGCTTTCCGCTATCTATGGTAGTTGGCGGTCTTGTTTATTACACGGTTGGACCAAAAAAAATCATGCAATTTGCCTTTTTTGCCCATGCAGTAGGTATTCTTCTGACCATTTATTCAGGAAGTTATATGGGCTTGCTAATTTCAACTTTCCTTATAGGATTAGGTAACGGTTGTACCGAAGCTGCTTGTAATCCAATGATTTCTGATACTTATGAAGGCGTGAAAATGAGCAAAATGATGAATCGTTTTCACATGTGGTTCCCAGGTGGTATTGTGATTGGAAGTTTGGTTTCTAAATTTATGACAGACGCTGGTTTCGGATGGGAATCTCAAATCTGGGTGATAATGATACCAACAGTAGTTTATGCTTACTTGTTTTTTGGTCAGGAATTCCCAAAACCAAAGGTTGCCTTGTCTGCTTCAATCAGTGAAAATTTCAAGGCAATGGCTACGCCTCTTTTCCTGTTTATGTTTGCTTGTATGGCCCTTACGGCTATTTCCGAATTCGGTCCTCAACAGTGGACAGGTATCATTTTGGCAAAAAGTGGAGCACAACCTATGTTGATTTTAGCTTTGGTTACTGGTCTGATGGCCGTTGCCCGTTATTTTGGAGGTGAAGTGGTTCACAAATTAGATCAGACAGGTGTTTTACTTGGTTCTGCTGTGTTAGCTACTATAGGTATTTATTTATTTAGTACCCAAACAGGTACCATGGCTTACGCTGCGGCTATCATATATGCGTTAGGCATTGCTTATTTCTGGCCAAATATGATTGGTTTTGTCGCTGCCAAAATTCCTAAAAGCGGTGCTTTAGGTATGTCTATCGTAGGTGCAGTAGGCATGTTCTCTTCCTCTATTTTTCAACCCATTATTGGTAGATGGATTGACAGTGATAAAGCTGAACAAGCTGCCTTAGGACTGACTGGTGATGATCTTGTTCTTAAAGCAGGACAAGCTACCCTTAGTACGATGATTATATTTCCTGCCATTTTGATTGTTGCCTTTACTATTTTATACTTCTGGGTAAAAAATATGAAATCTTCTGAAGCGGCTTAATATATCTTTTTAGAATGAATAAAAGGACTTTTCAATTTAGGTTGAAAAGTCCTTTTTCTTTGAAAGCTGGATTGGATAGTTACGAATACAATCAAAGAAAGGTATCAGTTCAATGCAGGTCTATGAATAGTAACTTTAAATTGTTCCCCATCAGAATCATTTAGAAATTCAATGTTAGGGTATGTTTGTAAGGCACGTAAAATTCCGCTACCCGCACCTCTGTAGGCTAATAAATCAGGAGCAAGGGATGCAATAATATGATTTCTCGAACGTCGGACTCCTTTTTTTTTGAGAGCATATTTTGATAACAGATTTATTTACGTTATTAAGTTTTCTTTATACGCCTTCATAAACTTTTTAGTGTTTATTTCACTCTATTTGTTATAATATAATTAATTGACTACTATTGTTTTATGTTTTTATTAATCAATATTTATACGTTTTTATTAAAAAAGAGCAGTTTATTTCACTTTTATTGGCGTGTATGGTTAATCCGGTTGCCAATTTGACCGAATTGTACAATTAACCATAAAACTGTCTTAACACGAAACCCCGCCTTTTGGGTTGTTATAAGCCGTTTTTCTGTTTGTCATTCGTGTCAATTAGTTCAAAAATCAATCCTGTCAAAGTTTTCACGTCACTTTCAATTGTTCCTTTCATATATCGTTCGTAAACACTTTTATTGTCTGGCGGGTTGATATTAAGTATCAATCCTTTTTCTAACGCCAACAGTCTTAAAAACTCCCTTTGTGTTCGTCCGTTTCCTTCTCTGAATGGGTGTAAATAATTGACGTTATCTAAAATTTCTGCCAATTTCTCGGCAAAGAGTTTTTTGTTGTCTCTCGGAATTTTCGTGAACTCAGCAATTATTTGGTCAATGTATCTGAGAGCGTTGTCAAAGTGCGAAGTAGGGAAGAACTGCTTACCATCTTTACTAATTTCAACGGTCCGCTTTTTGCCTGCCCAGACGTAAATGTCTTGAAATAAATATCTGTGAATTTCAAAAAGGCTGTCAATACCCTTGATTTTCATAGGGTTTTCGTAAAGTTCTTGAAGTCGTTTTATTACCGCACCGCTCTCAACAAAGAGCAATACATCGGGGTCGGTTATGTCTTGTAAATTTCGTAAAAGCCCTGTTTTAGGGTCAGTGTAGGTGAAGTCAGGGTCTATGTATTTGTAGTAATTAGACATAGGCTTTTTGTTTAGCAAATGCCACTAGTTCTGTTAGTGATATTTTTCCTGTCACATAGTCCCTAATAATTTCAATACCTTTTGGTGTGGGTTTAAATCCTTCAAACATATTGCTTCCTAAAGCATTTGCAGTGCTTTCTAAGGTTTTCGAGTCCGAAAACTTAACTCCCATAATCGTCAGGTTGCTTCTGTCTATTTCTATCGTGTTAAACATATTATTCAGTCTTAAATCCTTTCCAAATTTACAAAATATTAAGGTCAACCGTTTGTTTTATTTGGCTTTAAAATGGCTTATAACTACCATATACGCGGAACTAATTTTCGCCCATACACCTAGTTTTGGCATGTATTAGCGAAGGTTTATTTTGTTTTTCATCTAAACATAAACACTATTTTTTTGTAAAATATGGAAAGAGGTTTACGAGGGGTATTCTATCCTTTAGGTTTTGAAAGTGAAAAATAATGAGACAAAGACATAAAAATTAAAATATATTGATAGGTGTTTTATAATGGTTAACAATTCTTTCCGTCATCATATTGATGATCCTTTTGTTCATTTCCTTTTGAAAGGATAGATATTCTCTCAATTCCTCTCCATTAAATTGGCCTATGACCATGCCAATCATTAGGTTCTTAAAGGGAATATCTCTTTTTATATTTAAATTCAGCCATTGTAATGGATCCTTTTCCTTTATTTTTTCCCAGGAGACATTCCTATGTTTTAGAAATTCCTGAGCTAAGGTGATGATAAGATCATTTTGTAGTTTTAAAATAGGTCTTAAGGTTTCATTTTGAAAGTTTTCTTCTAATGAATCTGCTTTTTTTAATACTAACAAAGGTCTTGATTTTGGTTCCATTCGCATCTATTTAGTAATTAATAAGTATATGCGTTTTAACCTCCTTTTGTTCATTTTCTGTAAATACGAAATGTAAGAATGTTGTTTTAGAAGATTATTTAGTAATCAACCATAATAATTTTATAAATTGAGTTATATTTCGAAGTATTCAGTAAAAAACAAAAACATGAAAATCAAATTCATTCTTTTTTCTCTTTTATTTTCAGTGTCAGCCTTTGCTCAAAAGGATTACCTGACCTTTTATATTGAAAATAAAACTTCTACCGATTTATATCATATTTACGTTACTGGAACAGACAACGATTCATGGGGGGAGGATATTTTACCGGACGATATTTTTGAAGCTGGTACAACGCTGACAGTTACAATACCTATTAATAAATCAACGGTTTGCGAACAAGATATTAAAATTACCTTTTCAGAAGATGATGATAATCCATTGATTTTTGAAAACATAGATTTTTGTACGCTCGATAAAATGATTCTTACCCAAAAAGGTAAAACAATTTATTATACGCTGGATGTCTTGGAAGAACTAACTTTTGACATTGAAAATAATACAAAAACAAAT
>JBILDL010000225.1:0-4667 GCA_044352635.1 Saprospiraceae bacterium
TATTTGATGTGTTGGAAGACAGGAAAGCGATAGCAGATAAAAGAAAGAGGGAGGAACCTAAATCTAATCTTTATTTGCCTAAACCTTTTTTTCTACAGAACAAAAGATTGGTGCAAATGTCCCATAGTCCTGACTTAAAATTCGTTGCTTGCAAATTGGTAACAGAAAATGCGGGTAAAGAAACGCAAGTGCCTGATTTTGTTACTAATTCAGGTTTTACAACTAATCTCCGTTCCAGAGAAAAAGTTGGCTTTCCTCAGCCTACTTACGAGATGGGCGTGTTCTTAACAGAAAAAGATTCGTTTTATACGCTGAATGTTAAGAAATTATCAGGTATTTACAAAAAACCAGAATATCTTAAATGGTATCAGGATTCAAAAAATCCTTTTGTGGATACCTTGCCTGAGCCAAAACCTGTCGTTATCAATGGCCCTCTTTGGAGTAGTAAAAATCAACCCCTTTTTGTAGTTCGTTCCTTAGATCATAAAGATAGATGGTTGGTTTTATTAGATCCCGCCAGTGGAAAATGGGAGGAAATAGATCATCAACACGACACTGCTTGGATTGGCGGCCCTGGTATTGAAAGTTATGACCAGGCGGTGGGTAGTATAGAATGGTTGCCCAATGGAGAGCAATTTTACTTTCAATCTGAAAAAACGGGCTTTTCTCATCTCTATTTGTACGATGTAAAATCTAAATCTGTTACACAGCTAACTTCAGGTTCTTTTGAAGTATTAAATACCCGTTTATCTCTTGACGGACAACATATTTATTTGACCGCCAATGCAGAAGGACCTCATCAGCAACATTTTTATAAACTCAATATTGCGGGTAAAAATCTGGTGAAATTGACCTCCGGAGTAGGAAATGCAGAGGTAACTATTTCGCCGGACGAGAAATATTTAGCTATCAGATTTTCTACCTCCAATACGCCTTGGGAACTTTTTGTTCAGGAAAATAAACCGAATGCCAAAACTATTCAAATTACCCATTCTACGTCTGACGCCTTTAGGTCATATTCCTGGAGAAAGCCCGAAATTGTTTGGTTTAAGGCCCGGGATGGTGAAAATGTGTCTGCCCGATGGTATAAACCAGAGGCAAATGTAAGCCATAAAGGTGCCGTTATATTTGTTCATGGCGCGGGGTATTTACAAAATGTTCATGAATGGTGGAGTACTTATTACAGAGAGTATATGTTTCATAATCTTCTAGCCGACAAAGGATATACCGTACTTGATATTGATTATAGAGGGAGTGCAGGTTATGGAAGAGATTGGAGAACAGGTATTTACAGATATATGGGTGGTAAAGATCTGTCTGATCAGGTAGATGGCGCCAGATTCCTTATCGATAAACATAATATAGACTCTTCAAGAATAGGTATCTACGGTGGTTCTTATGGTGGTTTTATAACCCTTATGGCTCTGTTCAATGAAAATAATACTTTCAAAAGTGGAGCTGCTCTGAGATCAGTTACCGATTGGGCACATTATAATCATGGCTATACCTCCAATATATTGAATGTTCCTTCTCTAGATCCTATAGCTTACAAGAGAAGTTCACCAATGTATTTTGCAGATGGATTAAAAGGGAATCTGCTAATGTTGCACGGTATGGTGGACGTAAATGTTCATTTTCAAGATATTGTGCGCCTATCTCAAAGATTGATTGAGCTAGGTAAGGAAAATTGGGAACTGGCCGTTTTTCCGATGGAGGATCACGGTTTTGTGGAAACAACCAGTTGGCTGGATGAATATAGAAGGATTTTACAACTATTTGATAAAACCATAGCAAAACCTGAAAGTGAGAAAAAGTAAAATATATAACCACTTTTATAATAATAAAAGTAATCTGTTATTTTCTTTGGTATTCGTTTCTTTAATGACTTCTCTGAGTGCTGTTGGGCAATCAGATACCCTTGAATTACCAGCCGTTCCAATTACCGCTTCAAGAATATCGGTAGAAAGCCGTCGTATAAATCAGGCGGTAACTACCTTAACGGAAGATATTTTGTTAAAGGGACAGGCAAGAACATCGCTTCAGGATTATGCTGCTTATGTTCCAGGTGTTTTAGCTCAAAATGCTGAAAATTATGCTCAGGATGTACGAATATCCATTCGTGGATTTGGTTCCCGGTCTGCATTTGGTATCCGCGGTGTTAGAATTTTAGTTGATGGTATTCCTGAAACTACCCCTGACGGTCAGGCCAATGTAGACAATATAGATCCGGCCTTCATTCAAAAGATGGAGGTAATCAGGGGGGTGAGTACCGTTCTTTATGGTAATGCAGCCGGTGGCGTACTGGCCCTTTATACAAAAGATCCAACCTCTTCATTTTCGATGAATTCAGGTTACCTTTTAGGGAGTAATGGCATGAAGAAATTAGATATTTGGATGGGTGGTAAAAATACGAAAAGAGAATGGAGTGTTTTTGGAAGTAATTTTTCTCATACAGGATTCAGAGACTGGAGTCAGACGAAAACAAATTTATTTAATGGTAAATATCTAATTCATCTGCCAAAGGGGAAGCTGAAATTTTTATTAAATTGGGCTTCGAGCCCGCTGGCTAACGATCCTGGGGCCTTAGTGTCTTCTGAGCTTAATTTATCGAGAAAGTCAGCATTTAGCAGGAATATTCAGTTTAAGGCAGGGGAGGAGTTAATTCAATACAGAATAGGAAGTACCTGGGATAAGCAATTAAAAAATAATAAGCAAATTCAGGTGTATTCCTTTTATTCAAAGCGCATTTTTGATAATAGACTACCTTTTGAAGCCGGTGGTTATGTGTCATTTACCCGGCAATTTTGGGGTGGAGGTGCTTCATTACAGCAGTTAAAGCCTACCTATCAATGGTTAATTGGCATGGAAGCATCAAGTCAGGTTGACAACAGACAGAGATTCGCTAATAAACTCGGGGAAAAAGGTAATCTGAATTTAGACCAGAAAGAATTATTCCAAGGTGGAGGCATTTATGGCCAGTATCGTTATTTTTTCAGTAAAAAATGGGAAGGGGTATTGGGCGCCAGATTGGATAAAATCAATATGGGTGTAGAAGATCTTTTTTTAACAGACGGTAATAATAGTGGAAATATCGACTACCTTAGGTTGAATCCTTCTCTGGGTTTCGTGTATAAAATGTCCACAACGTCCAGTATTTTTGGGGATTGGAGTAAGCATTTTGAAACACCGGCACTTACAGAGCTCAGCGCAAATCCAAGCAATCTGGGTGGTTTTAATCCTGATTTAAAACCCCAGACTTCTTCGCAATTCTCACTGGGTTATCGATATAAAAAAGTAAATTGGCTCATATCTGAAATTTCAATCTATCAAATTGATTTAAATGATGAATGGATAGCTTATGGATTAGAGGCTTTTCCCGGTCGAACTTTTTATAAAAACGCAGGGGTTTCCAGAAGAAATGGATTAGAAATATTTACTCATTTTTTTCCTGAAAGTAAAGTAAGTACTATCATGTCACTTACATTGGCTGGTCACACCTTTAAAGAGTACCTCTCAAGTTCACAAAATTATGCAGGCAACTGGGTCCCAGGTTTCTCTCCTTTTCAGTTATTTACAGAAGTAAGATCCCAATGGAATAAATCACTCTTTTTCTCCGCAAATATGAGGTCTATGGGCAAACAATTTGTCAACGACAGTAATACTATTTCTGTTCCCGGATATATTTTACTAGGGGCAAGATGTCAATATATACTGCCAGTTAAATCATCTGGAATTGAAATTTTTGGTGGAGTAAATAACTTGCTGAATGTTGATTATTTTTCAAATATTAGAATCAATGCAGCAGCCAATAGATTTTTTGAACCAGCGTCAGGCAGAACTTTTTATCTTGGACTGAGATTAAATGTTAATCCGGCAAATAAAAATGGATAATCAACAAAGTACCATACTATCTGTCGATTCGGTAAATATCAGCCGTTTTTTCAATAATGGTTCGCAGGAATCAATGGTTGATTCCGTTGTTGTGGAGTCACCTGTCGAAATATATGTAAAATACGGGCCCATCGATGACAGGAAAATAAAGAAAATAGCCATGATAATGAGATCTCCCGGAGATGATTTGGCATTGGCTGTTGGCTTCCTTTTTACGGCAGGCATTATACATCGGAGAGACGATATTTTGCCTACTCAGAAAACTACGTATTTTCAAAAAATACAATTGGTTGAGTTAGCTTATCATTTCAATCCTATTTTTCCAAAAGAGGATAGAATATTTATAGTAAATGCTGCTTGTGGTGTTTGTGGCGCCCCTAATACAGAAGCTTTACAAGGAAATATCCCATATCCTTCCTGGGGAAAACCGAAAATAATCAAAAGAGAAATAATCTTTCGATTAGTCAACGAGACGAAAGCATTACAGCCACTTTTTAATAAAACGGGAGGGTCACATGCTGTTTGCTGGTTTAATAATGTGGGGGAATTAATGCAGGTTGCGGAAGATATTGGCAGACACAATGCGCTCGATAAGGTCTTAGGGTATGCTTTGTTAAAAGATGAAAATATTCGCATGGAAGGATTTTTATTCTTTAGCGGAAGGGCAGGCTTTGAAATGCTGCAAAAAGCAGCCAGAGCAGGTATAAATCTAGTCGTTGCTATTGGTGCGCCAAGTAGTTTAGCCATTGAGATTGCAGAAGAAAATGATATTACGC
>JBILDL010000227.1:0-4666 GCA_044352635.1 Saprospiraceae bacterium
TTTTGATTTCAAATCGACCGTTAAGGGTGGACAGGAGATAAAAGGAGCAACTTTAGGAACCTCTAACTCATGGCTAACGATAATCGCTTTGGAGGATTTACAACCTTTGGCATCCACGCCCTCTACTCGATAGTTTCCCTGAATACCTTGGGTTAAATCCACTATTCGGCTATCATTTAAGAAATAGGAGAAATTAACATTAGACACTGGTGATTTGATCAGGGTATTGAGATTGATATAAGCATCGCAAATCTTTGCGGAATCAATCAATTCAAAAGAAGGGCCCTTCGTCACTTTCACTTTGAAAGTTCCCACCGTTGCTTCACAGCCGGGAGCGCCAACGGAATAACCGTATGACAATTCAACCTCGGGATCGGCATTTACAATCGTTAATAATTCACTGATAGTGCCTGTTCCGGCATTTCCGGAAAGACCCAGCGCGCTGTTTACATTTCTAAACCATTTAAAGGTGGCCTCTTTTAATGATGGCGTAAAATCAAATACACTGCCACTACAAACCGTCAGGTTAGTAGGAGGAGTAACAGATTCCGCCGAATAGGCTTTTACCGTTATCGGTTTTATAATGGCGCAAGAACCAGCTGCTGCCCGCCCTTTCACATAATAGGTGCCGGCTAAACTTGCCTGCGTATTAACTACTGGCGTAGTTGCCTCTGCATTGGTCCAGTAAGTTAAGGATAAACCGGGGGTGTTCTCCGCAATGTCCACATACTGGGCTAAATCAATCGTTTTATCAGGACAAATGGTCTGAGGTTCAATCACCTTTAACTTTAACTGTGACCGAATGGAAATGCTTGTTTTTGTGAAACAGCCTGACAATTCTCCTTTAATAAAATAAGTCCCTTGACTTACTTTCGTTGCATCGGCAACGGGAATAGAGAGGTTAGCATCTTGAAAATATTGCAGTTGAATACCTGCGGTAGATCCTGATGTAATCGAACTTTGCGTCAAATCGATAAAGGCATCACACAAAGAAGGGATCTGGCTGATGTTTAAAACCGGTGTAGGCGAAACCCTTACCGACACCGTTTTAGTAATCACATTGTTACAACCCGATAATTCTAAGGCATAATTAAATATAATCGGCTGATTAGTTGTGTTCTCTGCAATATCGAGAATATTCCCGGTGCCTGAAATAAGACTATTCAATCTTTTCCATTTAACAGCATCCCCCCCGGAGGAAGAAACCGGCACATTGATAACAGCTCCGCCGCAAATGCTCGGTATGTTAGCAGGGGCTATAATCTGAGGAGCAGGATTAATGGACACGGTAGAAATCACCGGATTACCTTTGCAGGTTGGATTATTAAAAATAGCAGGCGTTAATTCATAGGACACCTGAATAGGACTGGATCCTGCATTTAATAATTTTTCACTTAAGGTACCAGCAGATGTTCCACTTCCTGTTCCACCCGTCGCCCCATTATAAGTGGCTTTCCAACTCACGCCAATATTAACTGAAGACGAAAGGGCAAGGCTGAAGGATTCATCGCTACAAGCAGAAACATTAGTAGCTGAAATAACAGGCTTTTGATCCACCTTAAATGGAAAGGACAAAGGAGAAATATTTTGACATCCCGATTGAAGAGAGGTGATATTATTTAAAGTAATGGTAGCGTCACTGGTAATGCTTTGCAAAGAAATAACCCCAGATAGCGCTGTCACCGTGCTTTGATTTGGCGTTCCGATTAAATTATAGGAAAAACTCAACGCCTCGCTACTGCTATAATTTAGCTCCACTACTTCGCCTGTACAGGGTATTTTTGACTGGCTTAAAGTGATAGAAGGTATGGGAGACACCGGAAGAGGCAAAGAAGAAACCGTATTAT
Organism: Saprospiraceae bacterium; assembly: GCA_044352635.1. GTDB lineage: Bacteria > Bacteroidota > Bacteroidia > Chitinophagales > Saprospiraceae > BJGN01. The sequence goes on from JBILDL010000227.1 coordinate 1,848, forward strand.
TTATACAACCCGTAATAACCGATTCTACGGAGGAAATAGAAATGGAAGCGCCCACTTGGGCATTGGGTATCGGAACAGAAACCGTGGTAGCCGTTATATTGACACGTTGCGCGGCACCCCCTGGTAAACTGTAATTAACAAACACATTTTCCGCTGAAGTCAACTGAATAGAGGTGCTTTGACCGGCACAGATAGCCACGGAAGGAGAGATGATAGTCACTTGCGGGGAAGCCTGGAGGGTAATTTGTTGGGGCATATCGACAAAACAAGACTTACCTGAATAACTGGCTCTCACTGAGTAGATACCAGACTGAGAAGCATTTACCAAACTCAGTGCATTTCCTGTACCCACAATACTGTCCCCAAAAGCGTTTCCATTTATCCTTAACTGGTAACGAACGTTAGGTTCAGATCCACTTAAAGCCAGGGAAACCGTACCACCCTCCGGAATACATAGATTATTTAGTTGTTGAAAGGCAAAAGTACTGGGAATGGGACAAGCTGCCGAGAAGGATTGAATGACGCCTGCTTTTAATGAAAAATTGGAGCTGTTAAATTGTTCATTAACAAATTCTCCAGTTGAGAAAGTTAATACATTATTACCAGAGGAATAATGATTACCCGCGGTGTTCGTTGCTTGTTGCCCTTTGACAAAAATAAAGGAAAACATAAAAATAAAAATAAACGTATTATTAATTTTCATAATAAAATTTTCCTTTAATTTTCAATATCATTATAAACACCGGAAGTTTGTCGAAAAGTAATGAAAACAAACGAAATTAATGTCATAATTAATATAAAAATGTAATTATTTTTGTAATAAACGGTTTATTGTGTAGTATTTAGGCATTAACCCTATTTTTTAAATCTTTTGTGTGGTGGGTGGATAATAAATTCCGGAGAATAACACCTTTCCGTATAACGTAGTTTAAATCAGGATTTACAGGATTAGAGAGGACGTCGTCGGTTTGAACGTGAAGGTTAAATTGTAAATAATTACTTAATATAATGCTTTTCGTCGCTGCGTAACGCATCGGCGAAAAGCTTCGAAATGAAAGAACCATCTAATAATATCCTTTCCCATCCAAACCGGGGACGTTATGGTTAATTCTGAAAATCCTTATTCAAAACAGAATGTGAGGGGGTAAATTTCCAAATATAGACCTGTTGGGGAGAAGACGCGAGGCATCGTGTCTCTACAACGATGACGTGGTGGTTAATCGCATTCGTACTGTAAATCCTGGTTCAACTCAACTACTTGCAATGATCAAATTGAACTTATATTACTTAATCGGCGCATAAATTCTTTAAAAATAGAAAAACCCAAATAGAACAATTATTTTGTCTGTTTGGGTTTTTCAAATTAAATAATCAAATTATCAATCCTTGAGACAGCGGACGTAAGAACCATTCCTCTTACTGTTGGTCTTGGGGAAAACACGGTAATTCTCTTCAATATTTTTGGCTGAAGGCATTATGTAATGATAGGCGTAATCTCAAGAACTTTCAGAGGTCGCACTCTCCATTCTGAACGTGAGCTGTGGTAGCCGTGTTAAGTACACAAGGCGTAACAGTATTGGTAGTTGCAATATTAGGTGAAGGACCAACAATATTCGTTGCAAGCACGGAGAAAATATAATTCACGCCAAACGTAAGACCCGTTACAATAATTGGCGGAGCTGTCCCTGTTGCGGTAATAATAGGCGATGATTTCCTTTTTGCAGGAGCTGAAGAGGTTGGGGTTGCCGTAACAACATAACCCTTTATAGGACTCCCTCCATCTTAAGTGGGTGAACCAAATGAAACACTCGCAGAGGAAGGACCTGACGGAGTGGCAACAATTGAACTACATGGTCCTGGAGGAAAAAGAGAAGGACAAGGTACCCCAGGACAATTCTCTAAGGCAGCTTTCTTCCATCGGACTTTTAATTCATCCAAATTAAAAATGGATTTGCGATCAAATATATTTTCCTTTTGAGGCTCAACACTGTTTGTAACCTGACCAAAGAGAGAAACATGTAGGACAAGACAAACTGTAAATGAAAATGATAATTTTTTCAAAGTAAACATTCTAGTCATTTGATTTATTAATGAATTAAAGAACGTGATTTTAGAAATAATTAAAGGATTAGGTATTATTTAAGCCTATGATTCTGAATCCTATACCCTATTATTTGTACCCATAACATAAATAACTATGAATGAAACATTTATATTTAAATTATGCTTTAGAAATAATAAATATTCCAATAAAGAGTGAATGTAAGATTGAAGGAGATTGTAAAAAGTAGGGTAGTTCAAAACCTATGGCGGACACACCTAAATGGCAGTAAGTACCATTTTCTGCTTAATTTTATTATATTTGAAATTGAATGCTACCCTAAAAATTAACACAATGAGATTCGTTACCCTGTTTTTTACTTTCTTCCTTTTGAATTTTAGCTTTCCGTGTGCTAAAGCTCAAAATCTTCCTAAAATTGAACTTAACGATGCATGGATTAATGAAATCAAAGCCCTGGCTCCTGTAAAGAAGCATTTTCCTAGTTCTAAAACACATAAAGTCTTGGTTTTCTCTCTATTTACCGGCTTTGACCATTGGGTCATTCCTCATACCGAAGCGATGTTAAAAACCATTACAGAAAAAGTGGGCGGTTTTGAAATGACTTACACCAGAGACGTAAAATATTTTGACAAAAATTGGTTACAACAATTCGATGCTATTATCTTGAATAATAATTGCAGTATTGGAGACAAACGTAATTTATTTTGGGATGTATTTAAAAATGACCCTACGCTGGATACTGTTCAAGCCATGGAAA
>JBILDL010000226.1:0-4666 GCA_044352635.1 Saprospiraceae bacterium
CTCAAAAAGAACAAAATTATTTGTGGTAAACCCAAAAGCGATTGCTCCAATAATACCAATCAGAGGATGAATGCCCATGACAGAAGTCATTATGAAAAAAGCAATCATTTGAGCTAAAAACACCCCCATTGGATAGTAAATATCAAAGGAGAGGAGTCGTGGAACCCAATCTAAATAGAATGATTTGAGGCTGACACCAATCATAAAAGTGGGCATTCCCCCAAACATGGAGTTTGTCCAGAATAACTGCTCGCCTTTTTCCGCCCAATACTTACCGATTTCTACATAAGCCCCATTATAAGAGACAATATCTCCTTGCAACACTTGTTTACCCTGGAATTGAGGTAAAAAATAGATATAGTTAACCAGAAAAAGTATTAATAGTCCTAAAGCATAAGGAGCTATTTTTTTGAAATAGGTATTATTCATATCAGTAAAATAAATCTTGTTTATGATAAAATAAAGGTACAAACATTTTAATCAACCCTATAATAACAAACAATTAAAACGACTTAACCTTAAAAAAGAGTTTGTTGTCCCTCTTCCACAATAGGTGGTTCTTCTGTATCTAGTGGTTCAATAATTTCAATATCGCTAATTTTTTTGTCGCTTAAGCGATTTCCAACAGCTTTCCACCCTTTAATATCCACAATGTCAGTTAACAACGCTTCTCCCTCTGATTTTTTATTCCCCACTTTAATTTGAAATTTAATTCTCGGAGAGGGTTCAACACTTAAAAAGAGCAATTGAGATTCGGGATGATCGGTCAGATAACTGAATCGTTGATCGGCTTGTGTCGTTTCTATGTGGAACCTTTTCACCATAGTCCACCCTTTATGCCCGTCATAATGCACGGCCGTAATGGTATCATCTGCCCGGTTACATTGGCCGATATATAGAAAATCATCGGACTGAAATCTTTTGGTAATATCAAGTGGGGTAGTGATATAGCTACCGTTTTTGTAAAGAATCAATAGCTCATCACCCGTATCGAATTCACCAAGGAATCGACCTCTATTTTCTGTATTCAGTCTTCCTGAAACCTCATCGAGCCAGATTTTCAATGCACCGATGGTCGATCTTCCCGCGGCCTTTAACTTGATATTCCGCAAGGGATATTTCGTTAGCATATTTCCCTGCGAGGATCGTCCTTTTATGGCTAATTCCGCAAAATTAAACTCAAACATTTTAATTTTTGCTTTACATCCCAGGCTTAGCTGAACCTGGATTACCTCCGCTTCACCATTAGGATTTACAGAGAAATAATGAAGTTTACTACCCTTTGTTTCCTGAGTAATTGGGTATTCCTTATCTCTCGTAATCGCCGTAACATTGAATCTTTTTACAAAAGATTTTGCACTTGCTCCATCTGTATAAACGGCATTATAGGTAGTTCGTTCGTCATTTTTCTTCCAAACGGCCACATGGATGATGTCCTTACCAACAAAAGTTTTTTCCGCAATACGGGTTACCAAAAAATAACCATCATTTCTAAAAACAATGATGTCATCAATATCGGAACAATCACAAATAAATTCATCTTTCTTAAGACCAAAACCAACAAACCCATCGGCTTTATTAGCATATAGTTTTGCGTTATTTGCTACGACCTCTGTAGCCGCGATCGCATCGAAAGTGATAATTTTTGTTTTTCGTTCCCTGCCTTTTCCGTATTTGTCTAATAAGTTTGAATAATAGTTAATGGTATAATCTATTAAATGGGCCAGATCAAAGCGTACCCTTTCCAAATCTTTTTCCAGCTGAGCAATAAATTGATCTGCTTGAAAAGTGTTATATTTTGATATTCTTTTAATCTTAATTTCGGTCAAACGGGCAATATCATCTTGTGTAATAGACCTTAGCAACCTAAGTCGATGGTCCGTCGGTTCAATTATTTCATGAGGCTCAACCACGTATTTTTTTAATCCTATAGCAATGGTTTCCAAAACAGCTTCCCAGGTTTCACATTCCTCGATATCGTGATAAATTCTATTTTCAATAAAAACTTTTTCCAGACTGGCGTGATGCCATTTTTCAAGTAATTCTTTTTCCTTTATTTCAAGTTCTAACTTAAGGAGTGCTTTGGTATGATCTACAGCAATGTCCAGTAAATCCTGGACCGAGAGGAAACGCGGTTTTTCATTTTGAATAATACATGCATTCGGCGCAATAGAAATCTCACAATCGGTAAATGCATACAGTGCGTCAATCGTTACATCCGGAGAAACGCCGGGGGCTAAATCGATGACAATTTCTACATTTTCTGCAGTATTATCAACGACTTGCTTTATTTTAATTTTTCCCTTATCGCTTGCTTTTATAATGCTTTCAATGAGTGTAGTAGTAGTTACGCCGAAGGGTAATTCCCGAACAATGATGACGTTCTTATCTGTTTTTTCAATTTTAGCGCGAACTTTTACTCTACTGCCTCTTTTACCTTGTTGATAATCAGTTATATCAATGAAACCACCCGTTTGAAAATCAGGATAAATAATTACTTCCTCGTTTTTCAATCTTTTGATAGCCGCTTCAATGATTTCTATAAAATTATGAGGTAGAATTTTCGTGGAAAGCCCGACGGCAATTCCCTCTGCCCCTTGAGCTAAAAGAAGAGGAAATTTTACAGGAAGATGAATAGGCTCTCTTTTTCTGCCGTCGTAAGACAGTTGCCATTCAGTAGTTTGCGGATTAAATGCTATTTCCAGGGCGAATTTAGTGGGTCTTGCCTCAATATATCGGGAGGCAGCAGCCCCATCTCCCGTAAGGATATTACCCCAATTTCCCTGTGTATCTATGAGCAGTTCCTTTTGCCCCATGTTCACTAAGGCGTCTCCAATGGCAGCATCTCCGTGAGGGTGATATTGCATGGTTTGGCCAATAATATTGGCTACCTTATTATACCTGCCGTCATCCATTTCTTTCATGGCATGCAAAATCCTTCGTTGAACGGGTTTTAAACCATCCAACACAGCAGGCACCGCTCGCTCAAGAATCACATAAGACGCATAATCAAGAAAATAATCCTGATACATACCTTGAAGACTGATGATTTCATCAGGAGTCTCTGAATTTTCGGGTAGTTCAGGCGTTTGGTCGCTCATATTTTATTTCTTTTTGAAAAGGCAAATATACAATTTATAAGCTATTTTAAGAATGGAGGCAACATTGAGGTTGAATGGATTGTTACGGCATCATGTTTCATATCATAACCAGAAGGATTGAAAAAATTAGTGAATCATACTGTCATTGAAAGAGATGACACTTTTTTAATGGCCTACAGAGAGTGGTTTGATAGCTCAGCTTGCAAGGATAAATGTTCCTGGCTGATGAATCAATTTGAACTTTACAAATCTTTACCTAAAGAAGTTGATAAATCTCTTCGATTTTTAATAAATCAAAGTAGTGTAGGTATTCATTGGAAGTTTACCGATGCGGACACGCTTTTGGAGGCCCAATTTTTTATGGAGTTTTTTAGGGATCAAATTCAGTCTATCGGTTATCAAAAGCAGTTGGCCGACAAAAGAATCTTTGAAACATCCAATGGATTGGAAACTATTGAGAGATACTATTTAAAACCTCCCTTCAAGTTGGATGAAGCGGAAAAGAAGCAGCAACAATTTGGAAATATAATACTTAGTAGTACGCTGGTAAACGAGAAATATGTAGATTTTCAGTGCCTTTGCCACTTTTTTATTGACAGGCAATACACTGAAGTTGAGCCAATTCAATATTTATTCGAAATTATTTTGGAAAATGGGTAGGTATTGAAATAGGTCGTTAATTCTCCTTTGACCAGTTGGCCTGTTCTAAATGGTTAAGTGTTACCTCAATACCATATTTATCTTTCAGGTGTGCGGTTAATTGATCGGCTGCATAGACGGAACGGTGTTGCCCGCCGGTGCAACCAAAATTTATCTCCAAATGGGTAAAGCTTCTTTCCAGATAATTTTCCACTGCTGCGTCGACCATTCTGTAAACGTTGTTGAGAAATGGCTCCATATCACTGAAATGTTTCAAAAAATTAATAACGGATTCATCTTTTCCCGACAATTTCTTGTAAGGTTCGTATCTACCTGGATTATGTAAAAATCGGCAATCGAAAACAAATCCGCCTCCATTTCCTGAGCTTTCCACGGGTATTTGCCTTTTATGGTAGCTAAAACTATTTACAAAAACTTTCAATAAAGAATTTTCCCCTTTTGATTTGTCATAAGGATCATATTTCTGACTCTTTATAATAGCTTGTAAACAGCGGGTGATTTCAGGGAGGGCTAGGGGTATTTTTCCTTCTTCGAGCAACCATTGTATGTTTTTCAGTCCGTAGGGAATGCTCAGCAAAAAATGTGCTTTTCTTTCATAGATACCTCGGAAACCGTAAGCACCAAGTACCTGAATATTGCGCATTAAAACGTAACCATAGAAATAAGACAGGAAAGAATTGCGGTCTATATCGGTTAACTGAGCGGCAGTATCTAAGTAATGTTGAATAAGAGATTCTCTGATATCGTTGGGAATATTTGCCTTTGCCTGGTACAAAAGTGAGGCCAGGTCATACTGTAATGCTCCTTTTCTTCCTCCTTGATAATCAATAAAATAAGGATTTCCATTTCTGATTAGAATATTTCTGGACTGAAAATCACGGAACATAAAATATTCATTATCGGCT
>JBILDL010000228.1:0-4664 GCA_044352635.1 Saprospiraceae bacterium
TTCTTTTTTTGTTTAATCATTTCATCTATTTGTAAAATCGTATCTTTTCGGAACGTATTATCTACTTCAAAAAGTAATTCTTTTTTGCCTTTCTTTCCGTTCGGAAAATAAAATACTTTCTGACCTACTTCCAAAGTAACTCCACTATCCGATATGGGAGATAAATTTGGATTCATTACACCAGGTATGTTTAGAGGTATTGATTTTAGGGAACCATTATGAAAGGTCATGGGAATAGCTTGTGATTTTCCATTCGCAAGAAAAAATAGATTCGAAAGGATAAAAAGGGTAAAATAGCGGAGATTCATTGGTTATTTTTTATCGCTAACAATAGATTTTCAGAATAGTTGCTATTTTAATAAAAGCATGTTTTTAATGCCTTATGTGATTCATATTACCTAATCTTCTATTTCTTTTTTTAATCTTTATATAAAAATGATAAGTATGTTACTACGTTTTAATTTCTTGGGCCATTGGGGTAAGGTTTTATCAATCGCCTTTTTTATGATTACCCTCATTTCCTGTAATTCTTCCCTAAATAAAGGAAAAGATAGTCAGAATGGAATCCCCATTTCTCTGGCAGAAAATATAGTTGGTATAAGTCAGCAAACCCTGGTAAAAACAGTTTCCCAGAAAATTTCGGAGCGTGGAGCACCTTATGCCATTACTTTTTGCAATGAAAACGCCCTTCCTTTGCTGGACAGTATCTCAAATATTCATGGTGTTTCTATCACCCGCGTTTCAGAAAAATACAGGAATCCGATGAATAAACCATCGAAACAAGACATGGTCGCTTTAAAGGCGCTGGCAAAGGGGAATATTAAGTATTATCAAAATAAAAATGCCTCTATTTATTATGCACCCATTCGTATCGGAATGCCTACTTGTTTGAAATGTCATGGGGAAGCGAAAGATATAGACGCTCCTACGCTCAGTAAAATTAAAGAATTGTATCCTTCCGATAAAGCGGTCGATTATAAAATAGGTGAATTCAGAGGTGCCTGGAAGGTTTCTTTAGCAAAAAAATAAAAAGTTGGATTTAGGTTTTTATTTTTAACTTGTAGTACTTAAACCTAAATCCTATTTATTATGACCATTTTTTTTCGCAAAAGTGCTTTTTTTCTTTTATTGCTTGGTTTCATTTCTTGCTTGAATGTTAAAAATCTGGACATTATCAAGCTAGATAATGGATTTATCAGTCAAAAAACGAAGCAAGTATTAGATAAATCTTCCATTCAATTGGCTGATGGCCTCAAAATGGATTTATGGGCATCAGATTCCCTTTCCCCAGATCCAGTTTCCCTTGAAATTGACAACTTGGGTCGGGCTTACATTACCCGTGCCGTTCGTCAGAAAAACTCAGAATTCGATATTCGGGGTCATAGAGACTGGATGACGGCATCCATTAGCTTGCAATCGGTCGAAGATCGACGTGCTTTTTTAAGAAAAACATTTGCCCCTGAAAATTCAGAAAAAAATAAATGGCTAAAGGATTTAAATGAGGATGGAAGCCACGATTGGAAAGATTTGACCGTTGAAAAAGATGAAATCTGGCGAGTCGAAGACAAAGACGGCGATGGTGTCGCTGAAACATCTACAAAGGTTTTCGTCGGTCCTAGTGAGGAAATAACTGATGTTGCAGGTGGTGTCCTCGTCAGAGAGGATGATGCATTTTGGTGCACTGGTCCGGATATGTGGCGTTTGACGGATAAAAATAAAGACGGATTTTATGAGTCCAAAGAATCAATTAGCCATGGTTATGCCGTTCATATTGGTTTTGGAGCCCACGGTATGTCGGGGGTAATTCAAGGCCCGGATGGTAAAATTTATTGGCAAATTGGTGATATTGGCGCAAATATCGTAGATAAAGCGGGTGTGAAGCACGAATATCCCAATGAAGGAGTGTTAGTAAGGTCAAATCCGGATGGTACCGATTTCGAAGTAGTGGCGCATGGTATCAGAAATGATCATGAGTTCGTTTTCGATGAATATGGCAATCTTATTTCTTCTGATAATGATGGCGATCATCAGGGAGAAAGTGAAAGATTGGTGCATTTAGTTGACGGAAGTGATTCTGGCTGGCGTTCTAACTGGCAATATGGAAAATATACCGATCCCAGAAATAATGGTTATAATGTCTGGATGAAAGAGAAACTTTATACTGCCCGATGGGAAGGGCAGGCTGCCTATATCATTCCTCCTATTCAAAATTTTCATAATGGTCCAACTGGTATGGTGTATAATCCTGGAACCGCTTTGGGGAAAGATTATTTGAATAAATTCTTCCTGGTTGAATTTGTTGGAAATGCTTCCGGTTCTCATATCTATTCCTTTGGCCTGAAACCTAAAGGTGCCTCTTTTGTCCTGGATGGTGAAAAAATGCTAACCACAGGTATCCTGCCTACAGGTATTCGTTTTGGTATCGATGGCGCCCTGTACGCAGCCGATTGGGTCACTGGCTGGGATACCAAAAATTATGGACGAATCTGGAAAATTGATGTTAAATCAACAGATGATGCTTTTGCAGCTAAACGCTTAGAGACAAAAAAATGGATGACCCAACGTTTTAATAAGTTAGCTGAATCCCAACTGGCAAGTCTTTTAGCTTACGAGGATTACAGGATCAGACTTAAAGCGCAATTTGAATTGGTCGCTCGTGGCGCTAAGGGTTTGGAAATATTTAAACAGGTTATAGGAGATAAGAAAAATCAACTGGCGCGCATTCATGCCATTTGGGGCATTGGTCAATTTGCTCAAAAAGATGTAAATGCCGCCTCATCACTTATCTCCCTGCTAAATGATGTTGATCAGGAAATTATCGCACAAACCCTAAAAACATTGGGTGACGTTCGGTTTGCTGCGGCAAATGATAAAATTATCCCGCTAATTAATCACTCAAATCCGCGCGTAAGTTTTTTTGCCACTCAAGCGATTGGTCGAATTAAAGACAAAAAGGCAATTAACGCCATTTTAACGATGGTAGAAAAAAATAAAGATGAGGATGTTTATTTGAGACATGCCGCCGTTTTAGCGCTAAGCAGAATCGGGGAGGTGGAACCTATCTTACAGTTGAAATCAAATGCAAATAAATCGCTACGCTTATTGGCGGTTTTGGTTCTTAGAAAATGGAGTCATAAGGAAATGGCTTCTTTTTTAAATGACGAGGATGAATACATCGTTACTGAAGCAGCAAGGGCTATTAATGACGATTTGTCCATCGTTTCTGCATTACCTGCCCTCGCGAATATGTTGGGACAATCCCGTTTTACCAATGAACCGTTAATCAGACGTGCCATCAATGCTTGTCTTAGAGTAGGTGGTGAAAAGGAGCTGGATTTGCTCATTGCTTATGCTGAAAAGGAAAATATCCCGGAAGAATTGAAAGCTGAGGCGCTATCTGTCATTGGTACTTGGGCGAATCCTTCTGTACTCGATAGAGTGGATGGAAGATTTCGTGGTGAATTAGTGCGCGATGCCGCGTTGGTCAATGCAAAAATCAAGAATAAAATGGTGAGCTTCTTGCAAAGTAATAATCCCGCTGTTTTAATTTCTTCCGTGAAATTATTGTCGGAGCTGAATATTGCAGACTATAACGAATCACTGGCAAGTATTTTTAATTCATCCGAAAGTCCTGAAGTCCGGGTTGCGACCATTACCTCTTTGGCAAATTTAAAATATGCATCGATTGCAGAATTAGTAAAAAAAGGGATTAGCGACAAGGACAAAACAGTTAGAACTATCTCATTGGGCCTTATAAATAAACTTAATGTCAGTAAAGAAGGCCTTTCCCTGATTGTGAATCCTGTTTTTGAAACTGGTAGTTTTCAAGAACAGCAGCAAGTTTTTAAGGTATTGAGCCAAATGCCCATTGATAATACCCGCATTGTTTTGTCAGAATTAATTGATAAAATGGCAGAATCCAAACTTTCTCCAAATGTTAAACTTGACCTCATAGAGTCGGTAGAGGCTACAAAAGATAATGATTTATTGGCGAAAGTTGATAAAATTAAAGGTAAAGGGTCTGAAACAGATCAGTATAATGACGCGCTCTTTGGTGGCAATGTTAGAGAAGGAAGAAATATTTTTCTCAATAATTCGGCAGCTCAATGTATTCGCTGTCATGCCATTGGTGATGGAGGAAGTATAGTAGGTCCTAACTTGAAAGATATTGGTAAATCATTGACTCGCGAGCAAATCCTCCAGTCTTTGATTGAGCCAAGTGCTCATATTGCACCCGGATTTGGCATGGTGTCCCTTGTATTGGCCGACGGACAGGAAGTGAGTGGTGTTTTGATGAGGGAGAATGGGGAGGAGATTTTATTGAAAACTTCCGCAGCGGAACCATTAAGAGTACCCATTTCAAGGATAAAAAGCAGAGAAAATTTCCCATCTGCCATGCCTGCCATGGGATCCGTTTTATCAAAACGGGAAATAAGAGATTTGGTAGAATATCTTTCTTCCATTTAATTAAAATAAAGGGAGGCTGTCTAAAAAATAGCCTCCCTTTTTTTACCTCTTTATTCCCCCAAAATACCCTTTAGCCCCTGGCGGCACAATTTTTTACAATATTACCATTATGCCCCTGGCGGCACCGTTCTATAAACATGCGACCCCTCTGGGGTCGATTAACCCTTTAGCCCCTGGCGGCATAAATTCTACAGACA
>JBILDL010000007.1:0-14944 GCA_044352635.1 Saprospiraceae bacterium
AGGCTGTTCCTAATTCTTTTGTGGAATGGATGAGACGCGCAAACGTCGATTTAGTCGTCACCCATCCTGAAGGGTATCATCTTTCACCCGATTTTATAGGCGATACCTATGTGACGACCAATCAAAATGAGGCTTTCGATGGTGCCGATTTTATTTATGCAAAAAATTGGTCCTCCTTTGAAAATTATGGAGCTATTCTTTCAAAAGATCCTTCCTGGACCATCACTGCTGAAAAAATGGCGCTCACTTCTAAAGCAAAATTTATGCACTGCCTTCCCGTTAGAAGAAATGTTATCGTCGCCGATGAAGTAATCGATAGTCCCGATTCCATCGTTATCGATCAGGCAAATAATAGAACCTGGGCTGCACAAGCCGTCTTATACGATTTATTAAAAGGTTAAACCTCTTGCTGAATGAAGGAAATGCTCCATATTCTTAAAATAGGTGGTAATGTATTAAGCGATGACCTTGTTCTGGCCTCGGTTTTAAGCGCATTTTCAAAAAAAGAGGGTAGAAAAATAATCGTTCATGGAGGAGGCAAAAAAGCAACTGTTCTTGCTGAAAAATTGGGTATTCCCTCCATTTTTGTTGAAGGAAGACGAATTACTGATACCGATTCTCTGGAAATTGCCGTGATGACGTATGCGGGCTGGTATAATAAAAAAATAGTGGCGCATTGTCATTCTATAGGTTTATCCACGCTCGGATTGTCCGGGGCAGATGCCAATGCCATTCTTTCGGTAAAGCGACCCGTAAAAGAGGTAGATTTTGGCTGGGTAGGGGATCCGGTAATGGTAAATGTTCAAACCTTATCCCATTTCATGAATATTGATTTGACCCTGGTCTTTTGCGCCGTTACTCACGATGGGCAAGGGCAATTGCTAAATACTAACGCCGATACCATTGCTTCTACCTTGGCTACCGCTCTTTCCAATATCTATTCGGTAAACCTCACCTATTGCCTGGAATTACCTGGCGTCCTTGAAGATGTTGCTGACCCTAATACCGTAATCCCCTCTCTTAATCGTTCCGCTTTCATCGAGGGACGGGAAAAGGGCTATTTTCATGCTGGAATGATTCCAAAATTGGAAAATGCCTTCAATGCCATTGAAAATGGTGTGAAAAAAGTCGTTATTTGTGGTCCTGATTCTTTTCTTACCAACGGCGGTACTCATATTTGTTAATAATGAATAGCTCCAATGCTGAATTGCTTGAAAATGCCGTAAAATGGTTGTCTGAAATCATTCATATTCCCTCCTTTTCGAAAGAAGAAGATCTTACCGCCCAATGGTTTTTTGATTGCCTTGAAAATCAGGGAGCAAAGCCGTCTCGTTCCGGGAATAATGTTTGGGCTATTTCCGCGGTTTGGGACTCAAATAAACCTACGCTGCTTCTTAATTCTCATCATGATACCGTTAAACCTGTGTCAGGTTGGACTTATTCTCCCTTTGACGCAACATGTGTCGATGACAAGATTTTTGGACTGGGTAGTAATGATGCAGGCGCTTCACTCGTTTGTCTGCTTTGCACTTTCCTTCAGTTGAGGACTTCAGAGCATTTAGCGGTTAATCTCGTTTTTGCAGCCACCGCGGAAGAAGAAATTTCAGGAAGTGGGGGCATTGCCTCTATTTTACCCCTTTTACCTCACATCGACATGGCCATAGTGGGGGAACCCACTACCATGCAGTTGGCCGTGGCTGAAAAAGGTCTCATGGTGGTCGATGCAGTGTCAAAAGGAATATCTGGACATGCAGCAAGAAATGAAGGGGTCAATGCCATCTATGAAGCGATGAAGGACATTGAAGGTATTCGTTCTTTCGCCTTCCCTAAACTTTCTGACTTTTTGGGGCCAGTTAAAATGTCCGTTACCCAGATAAATGCAGGTACGCAACATAATGTGGTGCCTGACCAATGTTCTTTTGTCATAGATGTTCGAACCAACGAACTTTATACCAATGAGGAGGTATTTGAAATACTCAAACAACTGGTGAAAGCAGATTTGAAGGCACGTTCCTTCAGACTCAAATCGTCGGGCATTTCCTTAGATCATCCTTTGGTTTTGTCAGGGCTGCATTTGAAATTGACTCCTTTTGGATCACCAACCCTTTCCGATCAGGCTTTAATGCCGTTCCCGTCTTTAAAACTGGGCGTAGGTGATTCAGCCCGATCTCATACGGCCGATGAGTTTATCAAAATAAAAGAAATAGAGAATGGCCTCTCTCTTTATCATGCCATCATTACCGGCATTCATATACCTAAAAACTGAAGGATGAAACTTTGGGAAAAAGACTTCTTAGTTCAACCGCAAATTGATGCCTTTACCGTAGGAAAGGATAGAGAAATGGATCTGCTTTTGGCAAAATATGACGTTCTTGGCTCTTTAGCCCATATCCAGATGCTGGAATCTATTCAACTGATTTCAAAAAATGAATTGGATGTACTCTCCACAGCTTTGAAAAATATTTATCAGGATATTGAGAAGGGTCTTTTCAAAATGGATGACGACGTGGAGGATGTCCATTCTCAAATTGAACTGTTGCTCACTAAATCTTTGGGCGATATTGGAAAAAAAATACATAGCGGCAGATCGAGAAATGATCAGGTGCTGGTGGATTTAAGACTTTTCTTTCGCGCCGAATTACAGGAAATTGTGCGACTCATGGAACTCGTTTTTCATGGATTTCAAGAACAAAGCGAAGAGCATAAGGATGTTCTGATGCCTGGTTATACCCATTTTCAGGTGGCTATGGTCTCTTCTTTTGGTCTTTGGTTTGGAGCTTATGCTGAATCGTTAACTGAAGATTTGTCGTTGCTGGAAAGCGTTTTTAATATCGTAAATCATAATCCATTAGGTTCTGCCGCAGGTTATGGTTCTTCCTTTCCGCTGAATAGAAAAATGACAACGGAGTTGCTGGGTTTTGAAGACCTTAGCTATAATGTGATTCATGCCCAGATGGGTAGAGGTAAATCGGAATTATTTATCGCTTTTGCACTGGCTTCTCTAGCCACTACCTTAGGTAAATTTTCAATGGATGTCGTGCTTTATTCCAGCCAGAATTATCATTTTCTCACCTTACCAAAAGAATATACCACCGGCTCAAGTATCATGCCGCACAAAAAAAATCCAGACGTATTTGAATTGTTAAGAGGTAAATGTAATCTTTTACAGGCGCTGCCAGGGCAAGTTAGTATGTTAATAAATAATCTTCCCGCTGGCTATCACAGAGATTTTCAATTATTAAAGGAGGTTATTTTCCCAGCCATTCATAACATGAAAGAATGCCTGGAAATGATTGCTTTTGTATTGCCACAGTTGAAAATTCACAATAACCTGCTGGATGATCCTAAATATGCTTATCTATTTACGGTTGAAAAAGTCAATGAGCTTGTTTTAGATGGTATTCCATTTAGAGATGCCTATAAACAGGTGGGTGAAATGGTAGAGAAAAATGAATTTATACCCGGAGATAAAATTTCTCATGTCCATGAAGGTTCTATCGGACAACTCTGTAATAAAGAAATTTTTCAGAAATGGAAAATGGTTAAGGATAGATTTCCATTCGGAAAAATTGAAGAAAAATATAGTGCCCTTACACATATTCGCTAACTTTTAAACACCAACTCATTATGCCAAAATCATGGACTGAAAAACTTAATGTGAATAAGGAACCTAAAGTGGTGAAGCTTCAGGAATCATTTTCTGATATTGCCGCCGATAGCCTGATGTTGGTCGCTACACCTAAATTGGTGGACGATTATATGCGACAGGTGCCTAAAGGAAATCTTGTAGATATGAAAACGCTGCGAAAAGACCTGGCATCCGATTTTAATGCCGATAATTCATGTCCATTAAGTACCGCAATCTTCGTTAGAATAGCGGCAGAAGCTGCGTTCGAACAATATAAATCAGGTAAGAACCTTTCAGAAATTACGCCTTTCTGGAGGGTAATTGCTCCGGGATCCAAAATGGCAGCAAGGTTAACCTTTGGTGAGGATTTTTTGAAAGAACAAATAAAAGCTGAAATGGCGTAACTTTGATTCCTTTAGGTTGGAATTTTAAAATATCTGAATGATTGCCATTTATATTCATGTCCCTTTTTGCAAACAGGCTTGCCATTATTGCAATTTTCATTTTTCAACCAATCAATCAGGAAAATCTCATTTTGTTAAAGCCCTCCTGAAGGAAATGACCTTAAGGAAGGACGAATTTCAAAACCAACCCGTCGCATCCATTTATTTCGGTGGCGGAACGCCTTCCTTATTGAATAAAGCTGAGTTAGAGGAAATATTTTACCACCTGAATACTAATTTTGATATTTCTCCCTCAGCAGAAATTACCCTGGAAGCTAATCCAGATGATATAAATTCCAGTTTGTTAAGGGTGTGGAGACATTTATCTATTAATAGAATTAGTCTGGGTATTCAGTCTTTTCAACCGCATGCGCTTACCTGGATGAATAGGGCGCATAATAATCAGGATGCTTTAAATGCTTTGAGTTTGATTGCAGAAGCTGGTTTCGATAATATGACGGCAGATCTCATTTATGGTGTGCCGGGCGTTTCGGACGATCAATGGATGAGTGATATTCTTGCATTGACAGATAGAAAAATACCTCATATTTCTGCTTATTGTCTGACCGTTGAAGACGAGACTGCGCTCGCTCATTTTGTGAAAAAAGGGACCTCTCCTCCCGTTCAGGAAGAACAGGCCAATAGGCAGTTTGAACTGTTGATTAAAATATTAACGGAAAAAGGCTATCAACATTACGAAATTTCAAACTTTGCATTACCAGGTATGGAGGCAAACCACAATAGTTCCTATTGGTTAGGCCGCCACTATATGGGCTTTGGGCCTTCAGCTCACTCATATAATGGAAGCTCCAGATATTGGAATGTGGCAAATAATAAAAAATATACCGAGGCACTAAATGCAGGAATCTTGCCTCCAGGAGAAGTTGAAATTCTGTCAGAAACACAAAAGTTTAATGAATATATACTGACAAGGCTTAGAACGCATTGGGGGGTTAACCCTGACGATATGTCCGAGCCATTTAAATCTAATTTTTTAAAGGAAGTAAAAGAATTTATACCCAACATGATTTTTGAATCAAACGGCACTTATTTCTTAACAACGCAAGGAAAAATGTGGGCTGATCATATATCCAGCCAGTTATTTGCCTCTGAAGAATAAAGAAGCCAGGTATTTACATAAAATACCTGGCTTACGTACATTTATTTTTTCTCGAAGGCCACAGAAATGATGATTTCCTGTTCCTCGTCATGTCTTTTCTTAAATCCTGTGGCAGGTGATGCCGCTCTTCTTCTTGATATCAAGCGGAAAGGGATATCAGGTAAAGAGAAGGAGACGTGTCTCCATGCTCCCATATTTACAGGTTCCTCCTGAACCCAGCAAATTTCCATGGCTCCTGTATATTTTTTATCCAGCAGCTCACGAATCTGTTTTTCAGGAAGAGGATAGAGCTGCTCTAATCTGATAATAGCTATGTCGTCTCTTTTTTCTTCTTTCTTCCTTGCAGCTAAATCGTAGTAAATTTTTCCAGAACAAAATAATACCCTAAATACCTTTTTACCGTTTTTTGGGGAGATTTCGGGATCATCAATCAATTCTTTGAACTTCGTTGCTCCTACAAAATCTTTGAGTGGAGAGACGCATTCAGGATGTCTTAGCATAGATTTAGGAGACATAACCACTAAAGGCTTACGGAAAGGAAAGGCTAATTGTCTTCTAAGTAAGTGGAAAAAATTCGCAGGCTGAGTTACATTGGCAATAATCCAATTCATCTCGGCACAGTTTTGAAGAAAACGCTCCAATCTGGCACTGGAATGCTCTGGACCTTGTCCTTCATAACCATGCGGTAATAACAGTACGAGTCCACTTTGTCTGTTCCATTTACTTTCGGCAGACATAATATATTGATCAATAATAGTTTGTGCACCATTATAGAAATCACCAAATTGTGCTTCCCAAATGTTTAATGCGTGTGGCGTTGCCAGGGAAAAGCCATATTCAAAGCCTAAAACAGCAAATTCTGATAACAAGGAATTGAAGATTCTGAAAGTGCCCTGTTCGTTCGATAATTTACTTAGTCTGTTATATTGAGCATTCGTCTCGGAGTCAAAAAGAACGGCGTGTCTATGGGAAAAAGTACCCCTTTTTACATCCTGCCCACTCATTCTAACATCCTTTCCTTCGTTAAGGATCGAGCCGTAAGCGAGTAATTCACCAATGGACCAGTCTAATTTATCCGCTTCAACCAACTTGATTTTATCCTCAATCAGACGCTTCATTTTTGGCAGCGGCTTAAAGGAAGAAGGAATTTCATGCATTTTGTCCAAAATATCCTGGAGAATGCTTTTATCAAGACCAGTTACTGGGGTATTTTCAAAATTAGCATACGTTGAGCGAATCATTTCCTTCCACGCTTGCTCAGGCTCTTGCATAATATAAGGCAGATTGTGTTCTTTTACCTCATTGAGCCTTTCTTGCAACATATTCCAAAAGTCTGCTTCTAATTCATCAGCAATCTTTTTTTCGAGTTCTCCTCTTTCCACCAATCTTTTTAAATAAATTTCCCGGGGATTTGGGTGATTATTTATGATGGAATACATGTCGGGTTGGGTAAATTTCGGGTCGTCCCCTTCATTGTGCCCGTGTCGGCGATAACAAACCATGTCTATAAAAACATCTTCATGGAAAGTCTGCCGATATTCCGTGGCTAGTTCAGCTGCAAATACAATAGCTTCAGGATCATCACCATTTACGTGAAATACAGGGGCACCAATGGCATTGGCCGCTGAGGTACAATAAGTGGAGGAGCGTGCCTCTTCCCAGTCGGTGGTAAATCCAACTTGGTTATTTATAACGAAATGTAAAGTTCCTCCCGTGTAATAACCCGGAAGCTTACTCATTTGAACGGTTTCATAAACAACGCCTTGTCCGGCAACAGCGGCATCGCCATGTATCAATAATGGCAATATACAATCGTAATCTTCTTTGTAAAGTACGTTGGCTTTAGCTCTTGCAAAACCCTCTACTACAGGGTTTACCGATTCTAAATGCGATGGATTAGGTGCTAATTCAAGATGAACGTTAATGCCATCAGGTGTTATTACCTGAGAGGAATAGCCCAAATGATATTTTACGTCGCCATCACCAAAACTTTGATCAGGAATAGCAATACCCTCAAATTCATTGAAAATATGTGTGTAAGTCTTACCTAAAATATTGGCAAGTACATTTAATCTTCCTCTATGTGCCATACCCATGATGACCTCCTTGGTACCGTGGGAGGCTGCATGGTTAATGATGGCATCTAAAGCGGCAATTGTGGCTTCACCTCCCTCTAAGGAAAATCGCTTCTGCCCGATATATTTGGTGTGAAGAAATTTTTCAAAAATGACGGCGCCATTTAATTTTTCTAATATCCTTTTCTTTTTTTCAATGGATAACCCATATTGGTGTTCAGGACGGTGATTTTCAATTTTTTCCCTTAACCATCTGCGTTTGTCCCGGTCCTGAATATGCTGGAACTCAAAACCAATATGACCGCAGTAAATTCTATTCAGGTGTGAAATAATTTCCGATAAAGTAGCCTGTGCAGGTAATCCACATTCTGTTCCCGCTGCAAAGGAAGTAGAAAGATCGCTTTCTGATAGATTGAAATCCTCGATGTGTAATTTTGGATGACGATCTCTCCGTTGTTTGATGGGATTGGTCGTGGAAAGAAGATGTCCACGAGATCTGTAAGCGTTAATTAACGCAACTACCTGAAACTCTTTAGTTGAAAAATTCGTTCCGGGAGACCTTTTTTCTATGGTTGAAGATTCTGCAAATTCAAAACCTTTGAAAAAATGATACCATTCTGGATCTATCGATGTAGGATTTTCTAAAAATCGTAGATACATCGATTCAATGTATGCTGGGTGGGCATTGCTTATAAATGAAAAATCACTCATTTTATATTCGCACTTTAAACGTTTTTAATCATCATGCAAATAAAAGGTACTTTTAGTCAAATATCAACTTTTCAAGCATATATAATTGGGGATTATTTTTCTTTTGCCTAAACTTTTTTAGGGTTATTATTTTAATTATTTGGTTTTATTAAGTGTTTTGTTTACTTTTGCCCTTCGATTAAAATGTTAAAAAAATATAGCCATGGCAAATCATAAATCTGCTGCAAAACGCATACGTCAAAATGCTAAGCGCCGTTTACAAAACAGGTACTATAAGAAGTCCGCTCGTTCTGCTATAAAGAAGCTTCGTCACATGTCCGAATCAGCTGAAGCTGGCTCTTTCCTAGGCAAAGTAGTGCAGATGATTGATAAATTATCAAAATCAAATACCTGGCACAAAAATAAAGCGGCGAACCTTAAAGGTAAGTTAACTCGTTTCGTAAACGGTTTAGCTAAATAGTATTTTAGTTTTTTAGAGTGAATAAAAAAGTTCTGATATCAAGTTATATCAGAACTTTTTTTCATTTTTTACCATTTTCTATGAATTAAATAGGCAATATTGACCTTGGGCCTTTCGTTAAATCATTACTTTTTTTAACTTAGCACTGCCTAAGAATTATCAATCTTTAAAAATATGTTAATGGCCATAAATTCAGCAAACTCTGGGGTACAGAGATATATCCGCAGAGTGGTTGTAGTTGTGTTGTGCTTTGTTGTGTTTAACCTCAATAGTCAGGATATTCACTTCTCCCAGTTCTATATGTCACCTCTGAATTTGAATCCTGCCATGACCGGTGTCATGAACGGAAATGTTCGGCTTACAGGAAATTATAGAAATCAGTGGGCCAGTGTTTTAAGAGATAAATCGTTTCGTACCTATTCCGTTTCTTATGATCAGCGATTTGCCGTCGGACGAAATGATTTCTTTGGTGTGGGTGGCACCGTTTGGGGAGATAAGGCGGGCGATGCAGGTTTCGCTACCCAAACAGGTAAGGTATCCTTTTCCTATAGTAAAAAAATTGGGGGCTATCGCGATAAAGCAAGCTATGTGGTAGTCGGTGCAGAAGGTGGGGCTGCTCAGCGAAGTATAGACTTCCTCAATCTGCGTTGGGGAACCCAACACAATGGTTCAGGTGGTTTTGACCCGACAATAAGTTCAAATGAAACTGGTTTCAATATAGATAATTTTATATTCGCCGACATGGCAGCTGGTCTCCTTTGGTTTAATGTCTTAAATAAAAATACAAATTATTATATCGGTGGAGCTTACCATCATTTAAATAGACCAAATCAGGCATTTTCAAGCACCAATGTTGCGGGAGTTAATGTTAGAAATACCGATTTGATTTTTACCAGAATTACAGTTCATGCAGGAGGAGAATTTCCCGTTGCTCAAAACTTAGGTGTCCTTCCAGGTATCATCTATATGAAACAAGGCCCAGCTTTTCAAGTGAATGGTGGTAACAGTTTTCGTTTTACCCTAAATGATAATCCCGGGGAATATCAGGCTTTTCAATTAGGTGTGTGGGCTCGTATATCTTCCAAAGATAATGGAACAACAGGTAACGTTGCCGCAACGCCAGGAGGTGTACTCGTCGATGCAGCCATTCTCTCCGCTCGTTTCGATTTCAATGATATGAGTCTCGGTTTCAGTTATGATGTTAACGTCTCACCACTAAGAGCTGCTTCAAATGGTCAGGGTGCCTTTGAATTTAGTCTGCAATACAAAATACTCGGAAATACCAAAAAATCAGTTTATTGTCCCGATTTCTAATCTCTAAAATCTACTCATCGTGTTCTCATCAAAAAACAAAACAGAAGAAAAGTCTAACATTTCCGCACTCCCTTCTCCGAATGCCTTTAATACGCTCGCAGTGGGTACCGTAATTGATGGAAATGTTAGTTCTGCCAGCGATATTCGGGTAGATGGTTCGATTTTCGGGAATTTAACCTGTGATTCTAAGGTAATTATCGGCCCAAGTGGTATTATTGAAGGCGATGTCAGTTGTGCCAGTGCGCACATCGAAGGTAAATATAAAGGTAAATTAACCGTTGCTGATGTGTTGAATATTAGGGAAAATGCCGTGGTTACCGGCGATATTATTACCCAAAAATTAATCGTTCAGGCGGGTGCTTCTTTTAACGGTTCCTGCGTTATGAAAAATAAATAGTCTCCCCCAAATAATGAATAAATTATCAAGTACGCATTTTATGAAATATGCCGGAATGGCTTTTCAAATGGGTGCTATTATTTTGCTCTCCGTGCTCTTAGGGCAATATCTGGATAAGGTCTTGATTCTTTCTTTCCCCTTGTTTACACTCATTTTTGTTCTGTTCGGTACCTTCGCATCACTCTATCTGTCCCTAAAAGACTTTGTTACGTCCAAAAAAGGTAAATAGATTATGATACGTCAATACCGTGATGTTTTTTCCTCCTTTTTTGCACTGTTTGTGGTTACTGAACTTGCCGTCTGTTCACTTATCATCTTCTTTTCAAAACATTATTTGCCCAACTCGAACGTCGGTTGGGTGGCTAATATATACTTCTCCCTGTTTTCTGTGGTTATTTACCTGTCAGCTTTTAAAAATCTTTCCCGATCTGCCGGAAATGCCTTTATTAGAATCGTTATGGGGGGAAGTGGGATCAAGATTGGCGGCGCTATCTTAGTTCTCCTCTTAGTACATCTTTTATTACAACCTCTCGAAAATCCTGAAATTATTTTGTTCCTCTTTATCTATGTAATTTTTGCTATATTTGAGACCTATACATTGACGAAGTTGAATAATCAATAATATTTTATTTATGGATAATAAATTACCTTTTTTATTAGACGTTAATGCAAGTCAATACTCATTTCAACTCATGGATGCGGATAATATTACGCTAAATGATTCCAATGTAAATAATCAAATTATTCTGGATAATAATAAGTCAAAGTTAGTATCGGTAAAGGAAGTAAACCATGAGCAAAAAAGGTACCATATTCAAATAGATGGACGTGCCTACCAGGTTCAAATATCAGATGCTGTGGACCAGCAGATATTAAAAATGAATCTGAAATCTAAAAAATCAAATCAATTAAAAGAATTAAGAGCACCAATGCCCGGATTGGTCAGACAAGTTAATGTCAATGTGGGTGATCAGGTGGATTCAGGTGATTCCCTGTTTATTCTGGAGGCTATGAAAATGGAGAATTTATTGAAATCTCCGGTAAATGGTATTGTTTCTGAAATATTCGTAAAGCCGGGAGAATCCGTTGAAAAAAACCAGATTCTCCTCAGCTTTAGTTGAATTTTTTTATTCCTATTTCTTGTTTTGTACCTTGCTGAACGCGTCTAAGCCACAGCGTAAAAAGTTTGCGTAGGTTTCAACATCTGGCGTGTATGCAGCAGGTTTATTTAACAGCTCTCCCGATGGAGAAAGTAAAGCGTAGTAAGGTTGACTATTTGTGTTGAAATAACTGGTTTGAAGATTAGACCATTTGTTTCCAACAGTCCTCAATTTCCTGGTGCTTCCACTCGCTTGTGTTATCGTTATTTGCTCATCCTCGGGTAATAAGGTTTTATCGTCAACATATAAGGAAATAATAACATATTTATCGTTAAGTAAAGAATATACGGTGGGGTCAGGCCATACATGTTCTTCCATTTTTCTACAGTTCACACATGCATATCCCGTGAAATCAATCATTACGGGTTTATTTACTGATTTTGCAAAAGCTAAGCCAGCTTCTAAATCCTTAAAGCAATTTAAATTATGTGGGCAATCGCAATCATATACCAAGCTGTAACAGGTGGGTGGCGCCATTCCACTTAAAGCGGTTAAAGATTTATAAGTTCCGGCCCGTTCGTCAAATCGAAAACCTGACACTAAATACGCTACGAATAATATACTCGCGAAACCTAAAATTTTATGAGTGAGGCTTCTTTTATCCTTTTTTGATTCATGGCCAATACGGATAACTCCAAATAAATAAAGAGCGAGGGCAGTAAAAATGATAATCCAAAGGCCTAGAAAAATTTCGATTTTCACCAATCCCCAGTGTTTTACCAAGTCGGCATTCGAAAGGAATTTGAGGGCAAGGGCTAATTCTAAAAATCCTAAAACGACCTTCACGCTGTTCATCCAGCCACCTGATTTTGGTAACCTGTTTAATAGGCCAGGGAATGCGGCGAATAGTCCAAAAGGCAAAGCTAAAGCTAAGCCAAATCCACCCATTCCTACCGTTAATTGCATAGCTCCGGATGATGATGACATCGTTCCCGCCAAAAGAGATCCCAATATTGGACCTGTACAGGAAAACGATACTAAAGCCAGGGTCAGGGCCATGAAAAATATGCCTAATATACCTCCAACGCCTTCGGCTGAACTTGCTTTATTTGTCCATGATTCAGGTAGGGCTAACTCGAAATAGCCAAAAAATGAAATAGCAAATACGATGAATATAACAAAAAAGAACACGTTTAGTCCTACATTCGTTGATATGTCATTGAGTATGTCAGGCTGTATGCTGTCCATTAAATGGAATGGAATACTTAGTAAAACATATACCATGAAAATAAAAAAACCATATAAAAATGCATTGATTATACCTTTCTTTCTATCTCCTGATCCCTTAGTAAAATAACTTACCGTGAGCGGAATCATAGGGAAAACACAGGGAGTTAACAAGGCTAATAATCCTCCTAAAAAGCCCAGAATAAAAATATTGAAATAAGAATCAGTTTCAGCTGATACGGTGGTTTCATCTGTTGAACACTCATTTATGGGTTCACCAGGCTTTTTTATAGAGAAAATACCCGGTTTTTCACCTTGGTTGGGCGTTTGATCCGGTTCTATGATAGACGGAACGGCTGATGTTTCGTTCTCCTCAGTTTCTGAATTTGTTTTTTTTTCCTCAGCATCAGTGGCTTCTTCCTTCGATGCCGTTACCTGAAATGAAAAATTAGCTTCCCCCGGAGGAAGGCATCTCTCTTTATCACAGGCCATGAATTCTACATACCCAGTGATTGGTTTTGTTGGATCAGTTACCCTTATTTTTTGTTTGAAAATGATTTTACCGGATAACTTTATTACGTTCATTCCGAAAATATCATCGAAACCCTTGTATATGTTTCCCTCTTCCAACGCTTTACCCACCAGGGTGTAATGGGAACCTTTGTCCCAGATAATGCTCGTCCGTATTGGGCCATCATCACTTTCCAAATATTGGGAATAAATATTCCAGCCTTCATCAATCTGAGCGATAAATTGAAGCTCATACTCATTTTTAGCTGTGTTTTTCCATTGGTAATTCCAACTTACCGGATTGAATATCTGTCCATGTAAGTTAATGATCAAGCCTAAAACAAAAGCTAAGGATATAGATAGTTTCATTGAACGCATAAATTTAAAAATGAATGATTGGTAAGTTTCATAACGCAAAATTACAAAACAAATTATTAGACAAAAGTAACCTCGGTTACATACATTAAAATGAAACAAATGTTTTTAAAACCTAAAAGGTTAAGAAAATATCCTGGAACTTGTTAACAGTGATTCAAATAACTTAAGTCCGTCTGTGTTGCCAACCATATCATTCGCCGCCCGTTCTGGGTGAGGCATCATGCCAAACACATTTCGTTTGAGATTACATATTCCAGCTATATTATCAATAGATCCATTTGGATTGGATGGTGCATCTACATTTCCTGAAGCATCGCAGTAGCGAAATAAGATCTGGTCGTTTTGTTTCAAACCTGCTAAGGTAGCTTCATCAGCAAAATAGCGCCCCTCTGCATGGGCAATAGGAATTTTTAATGCCACATTAGGCGTCAATTGGGCCGTTATAACACTTTGATTGCTTGAAGGTACAATGTGAACATTCTTACAGATAAATTGCTGATTTTCATTCCTGAGTAAGGCGCCTGGCAATAAACCAGCTTCACATAATATTTGAAAGCCATTACATATCCCCCAAACTAATCCTCCCTTTTCTGCAAACGAAATAACGGACTTCATTATAGGCGAAAATCTGGCAATAGCGCCTGATCTTAAATAATCCCCGTATGAAAATCCCCCAGGTAGTATAATACAATCCCCTAGTTCAAGTCCTTTTAAATCTTCATCCTTATGCCACAATTTGATGGTTTCCATACCCAGATAGCTGGAAAAAACTTCAAAAACGTCCTCGTCACAATTGGATCCAGGAAAAACAACAACGCCAAATTTCATACAGATAAGAGTTGATTTTATAAAAATAATCCTACATAATGGCTAACTAATAACCCCAGAATCAATACAAAATGAAAAATTTCAGCCAGTTTAGGCTTCATAGATATAAATCCTAAAGAGGTTAATAGTCCTAAAGGTAAGGAAAGTAACAAATAAACATCTTTACCTTGCTCTGATAGTATAAATGATACAATAAAGGTAATACCTAAAATCCAATACATTATGTTTATTCGTTTCCTAGATTGTATAATTTTACGGTACGCAATCTTGTTGTAAGAAAAAATCAAAAACAAAACAAGACATATAAAAATAAAGTAAAGCAGCAAATTTATATACTCAAAAGGTGTTACGAGATAAGTGGGTTTATTGAATATATGGGTAAACTGAAGTTTGTAGAATAAGTCAAAATTGTTTTGCCAGTAATAATAGACACCAGCTAAAAATGGAGGTATGACAAAACCGCAGATGACCATAAGCCTTTCCTTAATACTGTAAGTCCTCAAAATACTTAATGCAATGAATATAAATAAAATAAGATACATCGTTGGAGGAAAGAATAAAAAGGAAATGCCCGCGAGCAATCCTGCATTGAAAATATGATCCGCAGATTTAGGCTGATTGTAAGTACCAAGTAGAATGTAAAGAATAAGTATTGTTAAAGTATTAACAAAATGAAAAGTGGATAAAAATAAAAAATAGGGGGAATAACAACTGAGTAAAATAATAAATATTCCTGGGAATACAGTCGATGCC
>JBILDL010000229.1:0-4643 GCA_044352635.1 Saprospiraceae bacterium
ATGGGTTCTTTTTTTCTGCTTCTGGTTATTTTTCACCCTATCCAATGGATTGCTTATCAGACCATTGGAGAAAAAGCACAAAGAAGGGTTGTTGAAATATTAAACTTCTTCCTTGTTGGCACCCTTTTGTATATTTTTTCTAAAATATCGTTTACCTTTCTTGAAAGACCGCCTTTGGACAGGCGTATTATTTTTATTGCCAATCATCAAAGTATGCATGACATACCAGCATTGATTTGGTTTCTCAGAAAATACAAACCTGTTTTTGTTTCCAAAATCTCTTTAGGAAAAGGCATTCCCAGTATTTCATATAATTTGCAAAAAAGTGGCGCGGCACTCATTGACAGAAAAGATGGTAAACAAGCTATAAGAGAAATAGTACGAATGGCGGAACAAGTGGTTGAAAAAAAGCAGGCTACTCTTATTTTTCCGGAAGGAACCAGAGCTACAACAGAACAATTGTTACCTTTTATGACGGGCGGTGTTGCTGCGTTGGTAAAGAAAATACCCAATGCATGGATTGTACCCATAGCCATAAGTGGCAATGCAACCATGAACCCCAATGGCCTTTTTCCTTTAAAATCAGGCCAGAATTTAAGCTGGACTGTATTACCTGGATTTTCCACCGATCAACTTAATGCAACAGAAATTTGTCAAAAAGTGGAATTTCAAATAAATAACTACAGGCAATCAGTTAATCAGAAATAACCTGTTTTAAAATTGCACTTTATTATATTAATTTGTATATTTGAATCTCTAAAACTAAAATAATGAATCTTCATCTTTTTATTTTCGGTCAAGGTCCTTGGGAAGTAGTTCTCATTTTTGGTGCCGTACTTCTACTTTTCGGTGGCAAGAAAATTCCTGAGTTGATGCGTGGCATTGGAAAAGGTATCCGCGAATTTAATTCCGCTCGTTCTACTTTGGAAACCGAATTGAAAGAAGGTACCAAAGAAGCTGAACGTGCACGTTTGGAAGAACAGAAATAAATTGTTTTTAAAATAAATAACCGCTGGTTATTGTTTTTATACCTTCAATATACACAATATGTGCATTCATATATTGTGTATATTTTTTTGTCTAATAACATAATAGGTTTACCCTGCGCCGCAAATATTAGGCTTTTGTTAAAACCAATCTAACGGGGAAATCCTACCAATTTTTCTTCTGAAGAAATCTTCTTAGTGTCTGATTTTGTTAATCTTGAACTTGCCTCTTTACTTTGATGGTACGACCAGGACGGAGTATAAAGTTCCTGTCTAACTGGTTCCACAATAACAAATCGGAAAAAGTTACCCCTTCAATTTTCATGGCAATTTCAAATAAAGATTCTGGTTTTTGAACCTTATAAAGAATAAACTCCTCTTTCTTGATATTGGCTACCTCTCTTGAAAACCTGTAGGTTAGATTTGACTCTCCCAATTGGTTGGGAACATCTATATTTGATAACCTATTCACGCTGGGCCCTCCTTCCCTATCCTGATGAATTACCACATCATCTGTATGATAAACCAATATAGGCTGGCAGTAGTCAAGGGTTCCATTTTTTATTTTATTCCAGGCCTTTAATTGAGCAATGCCACACTTAAATAGTTCAGATAAGTCTTCCAGACTTTCTCCGTGGTGAGTGTAATAAATAGTTTTATTATAAGGCGCGTTCATATCCTCCTTGGGGAGTTCAATATGAATAGGATTAGAGGAGATAGAAGCAAATTTATCCGCATCTGGCAATTGGGAATTCAACCATTTATTTACCACCCCCCCTACTCTTCTTGGAAGAAAGAGATCAAAACCCTTTTCCGAAGCGGGAATGACACTTTTCCGAAAGGAGGGATTGAGTAATTCTATCGTTTCCAGAGAGAGCCCAGTAAGTTTTGCAATCGTTTCAAAACTTATACCACTATAAATTTTAAAAGCCTGGGTTAACTGCAAGTCCAGTGCGGGGAGCTCAGGATCAAGGCCATGCGCTTCGGCAAAAGTAGATAGGTAGTTAGCTGCAATATACCCTGGAACATAATTGGCCGTTTCTTTAGGCAAATAATTTCTAATCTCCCAGTAATCCGTACTTCTTCCTCTCTTCACCGCTCTAATCACTCTACCACTTCCACTATTATAGGCGGCAATAGCTAATTCCCAGGAACCAAACTGGGCATATAAATCTTTTAAATACTTAACAGCAGCTTTCGTTGAAGCCCTTGGATCACACCTTTCATCTACTTGACTATCAACACGTAGTCCATAAAATCTACCTGTTGGCGCCATGAATTGCCAAAGACCTACGGCACCTGCATGAGAAAGTGCCCGCGGCTCCAGGGCTGATTCTACTACGGCGAGATATTTTAAATCTTTTGGCAAGCCTGCCTCCTCGAGATAATCCTCGAACATTGGAAAGTACAATAACTGTTTTCCTAACATTCTTTCTGCACCACGTCTGCCTCTAACGGTGTAAGTCTTCAAATAACTCTTAACGGCTACATCGTATCTTGCCTTAATCACCCCATTATTCATAGTAGCTAAGCGAGCTATTATTCCCTCTTCATCATAAGGAACCGGATCAGCTTCCGGTGTGAAGGAAGCCAAACTAAGTACCATAAGAACAGCAAATCCTATAATTTTGATTCGCATCATTTTAAATCTTTATTCAAAAGGCTTAAAAGTACAAAAAAAATATGTTTTTATACTGATATTAGTCCTAAATAATGCGTTATAATCTTTTAACTCCTGAAAAATTATGTATAGAATTATTTATATTCGCAAAAATTTAAGAGATGGAACTAAATAAAAATACTTTTGTAGCCATTCTAGCCGGAGGAATTGGCAGCAGATTTTGGCCTGCGAGTAGAGAAGATCGACCAAAACAATTTCTTGACATAACGAATTGTGGAAAATCATTACTTCAATTAACTTTCGACCGGTTCAAACACATTTGTCCCGAAAATCAAATTTATATTGTAACAAACGAGCAATATGTACCCTTAGTTAAGGAACAATTGCCCCAGGTTCACTCAGACCAAATCATCGGAGAACCAGGTAGAAATAATACCGCACCCTGTGTTGCTTATACTGCTTTTAAAATACACGCACAGAACGAACAGGCAAATTTGATTGTTGCTCCTTCTGATCATCTTATTATGCAGGAATTTGCCTTCATCAAAACCATAGATGAAGCATTATCTTTTAGTGCATCCAATGATGCCTTGGTAACTCTTGGTATTCAACCAGTCCGACCAGATACAGGTTATGGTTACATACAAAAAATTAAAACACCCGTAGAGGGCAATGTTTATAAAGTTATCAGATTTGCTGAAAAACCACCCTTAAATACAGCAAAAGAGTACGTTGAAAGTGGTGATTATCTGTGGAATGCAGGTATATTCATCTGGCGAACCGGTATTTTGTTAAAGGCATTCAAAAATTATGCACCGGAAATTTATTCTATATTACATGCCGGAGCAGACCTTTATAACACCAGTGCCGAAGATGCTTTCATCAAAAAAGAATATCCAAAAACGCCTTCCATTTCCGTTGATTATGCCATTATGGAAAAAGCAGAAAATGTTTTTACCCTTCCCGGAGATTGGGGTTGGTCCGATTTGGGTACCTGGGCATCTTTGTATGCAGAATCTCCTAAAAATAACCAGGGAAATGTAAATGCAGATGAAAACTGCTTGCTTTACAATACCACTGGTTGCCTCCTACGGATTCCAGAAAATAAAAAATTGGTTGTCAAAGACTTACACGATTTCATGATTATTGACGAAGGAGATATTCTCCTGATTCATCCTTTAAATAAAGAACAGGAAATAAAATCGATAGCAGAAGATGTTAAAAACCTTTGATTATATCCATTTTAAACATTTATTCTCAATTTTCATTTTATTAAAATTGAAATAATAAATATTTTAACCGATTTTTATTTAAAAATTGTTTAATTTTAGAAAAAGTCACCTTCAACAAATATTTAATGACCCCTCTCAATAGTATCGAAAACATGGTTTTTGCAAAAGAAGATCTTTATTTTTCCCTTCAAAAATTCTTTGGCTTCGATCGCTTTAAAGGTAATCAAGAAGAAATTATCCAAAGTGTTCTCTCTGGAAGAGATACTTTCGTTATTCTTCCTACAGGTGGCGGAAAATCACTCTGTTACCAACTCCCCGCTTTAATGCTTGAGGGAACGGCCATTATTATCTCACCGCTCATTGCATTAATGAAAAATCAGGTTGATTCCATTCGCGGACACAGTCAGACCGATGAAATTGCTCATTTTCTAAATTCTTCCCTGAGCAAAGTTCAAATGAAACAGGTCAAGCAGGATATCGCCGACGGTAAAACCAAAATGCTTTTCATTGCTCCGGAAACCTTGACTAAAGACGAAAATATAGAGTTCTTTCAGTCCGTAAATGTGTCCTTCGTAGCTATTGATGAAGCGCACTGTATATCAGAATGGGGACATGATTTCAGACCAGAATATCGAAGAATCAAAGCAATGCTCGATGCTATCAGAAAGGAAGTTCCCTTGGTAGCCCTGACAGCAACAGCCACTCCGAAAGTGCAGTCTGACATTGTGAAAAATCTCGATATGCGCGGTGAAAATATTTTTATCGATTCCTTTAATCGGACGAATCTGTACTACGAGATAAGAC
>JBILDL010000230.1:0-4611 GCA_044352635.1 Saprospiraceae bacterium
TAAACCTGATCTTGATCCAAAAACGATGAATACGACAGGGGTAACTGGTGGTTTGTTCGCCGTTTCCGATCTTACGGTAGTTGGAAAAAAAGTGTTTTTGAGTAATATGGTAAATGCAACGGGAAATATTTTTAAATTATATGGATGGTTAAACAAAGAAGCAACACCTAAAGTCCTGCTTGAGTTTCCCGCTCCGGCAACCAACGTAAGACTTGGCGACGCCATTACCGTACTGGGAGATCCTGTCACCGATGGCCTTTTTGTTGCATCTGGTTGGGGGACGAAAAATTTCTATATCTGGAAGATGAGAGGTGATACCATTTCAGAAAAATCTCCTCAAATAGTTACGTTAGACAGCGTGGCCAATGTAAATTTTGCCAGAATGACTAAAGTACCAAAAAGTGATATGTATCTGGCAAGTGGGCCTACCATGGGTATGGCTCTTCTCGATAAAGACTTTAAGGTGCTGGAATGGATAAAGCCTGGCGTATATTTTCCAAGCTGGCCTATGTATGCTCAGATTTTATTTTATAAGGATAAAAGGTTGTTGGCTTACCAACACGTAAAAACAAGTCCGGTAGAAAATTTCCAGTATTTTATGGATATAAGCGCTGATACTTCTACCTTTAGTGCCATTAAAAATATAGGTAAAAAGCCAGCGGTGGAAAGGCTCATCCACTCTCTCAATATCGGAAATGTTTCCAATGGAAATGCCAGTGTAAGTGTAGATATTTTACCAAACGAGGCGGGGCATCTGCTTTCCTTCGTTTATTCTGCTGGAAATGGTTTTATACTTCAAAAATTTGGAGATATTGCCTCAAATACTGCAGAACTTGATTTTTCTGCATTTAAAATGTACCCCAATCCAGCCTCCGATGTACTTAATATTCAATCTGAGCATATCATAAAAAGAGTAGTGGTACTCGATGTAAATGGCCGGATTGTTCGCTCGATGTCTGTCGAAAACACGCAATTAGCGATGGATGTAAGTGTTTTTCAAGAGGGTTTATACTTATTTTCAGTAGAAACGGCAAAAGGTGTTTATACCCAAAAACTGCTTATTCAAAAGTAATGGTCCTACTGATTTAGCCTTTAAGAGTATTTCATGAATCAATCATTGTTCAATAAATACAAATCGTTTTCCTCAAAAGACTTTGCGGCCGATGACGATTTCGTAAGGTATGTTTGTCATCCCACAGAAGCGGAAAGCCTTTTTTGGGAAACGTTTTGTTATGTTTTTCCTGAAAAAAGCAGGGACGTCAGAGAAGCAAAGTTGCTTATTCAGGCATTACAACCTGACCACTCTGAAATGTTTCCCGCTGAGATTGAATCGTTATGGAATGTCTTGTCAACGAAACAAAATGAAATTTTTTCAAGTCGGCAGGTTGAAAATAAAGTTCAACCTGCCTTCGTTAAAAAGGCTTTTTTAATGACTGCTGTCGTATTGTTAAGCTGTCTGTTTGGTGCTTTGTTGGACCATTTTTTGAGAAAGGAGGAAATATATGAATACAAAACTGGTTTTGAGCAGGTGGCTACCCTCCTTCTCCCTGACAGCAGTAAGGTCATTCTCAATGCCAACTCATCTATTAAAATGTGGACCTCTGGCTGGTTGAAAAAAAAGAGAGAAATGACGCTGACGGGAGAAGCTAATTTTAATATTAAAAAACTATCAGCGTCTGGTAGGTATCATAAATTGTTGGTACATACCAATTCGGGAACCATTGAAGTCACAGGGACTATATTTAACGTATTTTCCAGAGGAAGTAAAACGAAAGTTTATCTCAAAGAGGGGGGCATTAAACTGAATGATTTACCCGACCTCCCCGTTATTCTTATGCACCCCGGAGATTATATACAGTATGATGTCCTCGATAAAACCATTTCAAAAAATAAGGTGGCACCGGAAAAGATTGATTCCTGGACCCTCAATAAAGTTGTTTTTGATAAAACGCCTTTTTCTGATGTTTTAAGTCACCTAAAGCAAATACACGGCTTAGATGCCGTTTTGGAAAATAAATCTTTGCTGGACAAGTCATTTACCGGCATCTTGCCAGCCGATGATCTTGACTTGTTGCTCAAAGCACTGGAAGAAGCCTTTGATATCAATATGTCAATAAAGGACAATACACTTTTAATCACCTTAAAATAACCTCAGGATATGACAAAAAACAAGTTCATTATCCCTTTACTTTTTCTTTTGTCTTTTGGTTATTCTGCGTTTTCTCAGGAATTAACAGATGTTAAAAAGGCATTGAGAGAAATTCAGGATAAATACGATATACAATTTATTTATGATGATGCTTTAGTTGTCGGCTTAAAAGTGGGTGCTTATACCAATTGGGAGGAGAAACTTGAGGTGAAATTGGATAGAATTTTAAAGCCTGTTAAACTTACGTATTCTAAAATAAGCCAACAGCATTATGTGATTAAAACCTCTCCGCCTGCCGATGAAAAACAAGAGGTTAATACCAATGTGAATTCCTCAAAACCTTCTCCTCCTGCGAAAATCACAAAGGTTAAGAACGTTTTTGGCTACGTTACTGATGAAAATGGATCGCCAGCCGTAGGCGTGACGGTTATGGTCAAATCTACCGGAATGGGAACCATTACTGACGAGATGGGGAAATATGATATAGAAATTTCAGAAAATGGCATATTGGTTTTTTCTTACGTAGGGTATAAATCTGTAGAAATTTCAGTGGCTGGAAAATTTAGAATAGATCTTAATCTTGAAATTGAAAGTACTCAAATTGATGAAATTGTCGTAGTTGCTTACGGTGTTCAAAAGCGTGCTCATTTGACGGGGTCCGTAGCTACACTAAGTAGTCGGGAACTTTCACAAAAACCAGTGGATAATCTGACGACCATGCTGTCAGGTAGATTGCCAGGCGTTATCGCAAGACAGCAAAGTGGCGTGCCAGGAGAAAATTCTGCCAAATTTTTTATCAGAGGAAGGAGTTCGCCTACAGGTTCAGGTGCGCCTTTGATTATCGTGGATGGGGTAGAAAGACCATTTGATAATCTTGACCCAAATGAAATTGAGACCATTTCTATTTTGAAGGATGCGGCTTCTGCTGCCATGTACGGGGTAAGAGCCGCCAATGGCGTAGTTATGGTGACTACTAAATCTGGAAAGAAAAGTGAAAAAATCAATCTTAGTTTCACAAGTACTTACAGCATTTCTAAAAATACGGCTTTTCCTGATTACCCTAATGGTCCTGATTATGCTTTATGGCACAATAAAGCCAGGCAGTTGGATGGTCTTGCCGTCGATTATTCTCCCTCCGATATCGATAAAATAAAGAATGGAGACCCTGACGGTATTTTGGGTAACACAGAATGGACGAAACTGATTTTTGAGCCTTTTGCGCCACAATCATATCAAAATCTGAATATTAATGGGGGCAGTAATAAGTTAAAATTCTTTAATAATGTAGCGCGTTTACATCAGGATGGAATTATTAATGGGGTATCTTTTGACAGAATTAACCTTAGGTCCAATGTTGAATATGAGGTGAATTCCAATTTTAGTGTCGCTTTAAATATTGCAGGCAGAGTAGAGGAGAGAAAACAGCCGGGAACATCACCAGGTTCTCAAGATATAACGATTGATAATTATAAGAATGTTATTTTCTATTCTATTTTGGCAAGACCCACCTCTCTTCCTAATCTGCCCGATGGGACGCCTCTTGGATGGGGAAACCCTTTAGTGGCCAGAGATCAGTCGGGATTCTACAACCAGAAACGGAAAATTTTTCAAAGTACTGCGAGTTTTATTTATAAATTACCAGCTATTCCAGGACTTAATTTAAAAGCTAATCTGTCTTATGATTACGAAAATGGTTTGACTAAACATTTTCGCACCCCACAACGGTTGGCTACCTGGGAATATGCTAAAAGGGAATTGGTGTATTTTGACCGCCTGATGTCAAAGGATATTGCAAGCAATAAAAACGAATTATCACAGGGATTCAATGATTACCATAGAATAACGACCCAATTGTCGGCTGATTATCAAAAAACCTGGGGTAAAAGTGTGCTCAGTGCCTTAGTTCTTTTTGAGGAGCAGAGCACAAAAACTTCTACTTTTGGTGTAAGTGGTCAGGATTTGCCTCTAACGGCTTTACCTGAATTGAATTTCGCTACGGAATACATTACGAATAGTTTGTATGGAAGTAGGGGTCAAAGGGGAACACGCGGTATTGTGTCCAGGGTTGGTTATGTGTTGAATGACAAGTACATGGCTGAATTTACAGGAAGGGCTGACTGGTCTTCCAGATTCGCAAAGGGTAATCGGCTGGGTATTTTTCCCGCAGTGTCTTTAGGATGGAACTTAGATAAGGAAAATTTTTTCCAACAACTTTTTCCTGTTATCTCCAAATTAAAACTTAGAGCATCGGCAGGCCTTTTAGGGAATGACGATATCGGTGGATTTCGATTCTTAAAGCAATTTAATCTGTCAACGCAACCACAAGTCATTTTTGGTGACAATGCCTATCTCGATCTTTTGACGGGCGCTGTTCCTAGTTATGATATTACCTGGGAAAAAACGGTGACGTATAATGGTGGTTTTGAAGCAGAAATTTTAGATGGTCTGTTTTCCTTTGAATT
>JBILDL010000231.1:0-4601 GCA_044352635.1 Saprospiraceae bacterium
GGGAGATATTGTATTTACTCAAAGACCTTATAAAAACGAATGGAGAGGGGTGAATTCTATGAATCAGCCGCTGCCTGATGGAACCTATTATTATATCCTCAGATTAAATGTTCCAAATGGTAAAATCGAAAAAGGAGATGTAACGATTATTCGATAATCTGGATTTAGTCCATAAATAAAAAGGTTTCGCAAAGTAAAATTTGCGAAACCTTTTTTATTTTTTGAAAAAGGGGTATTACAATTTTTCGTAGATACCCGCAATACCCTGACCTCCACCTACACAGGCAGTGACCATACCGTATTTCTTGTTTTGTCTTCCAAGTTCATTGATTAGCTGGGTAGTCAGTTTTGCACCAGTACAACCCAGTGGGTGACCCAATGCTACGGCACCACCGTTAACATTTACAGATTCAGGATTCAGACAACCCTCCTTAATTACAGCCAGCGCCTGAGCAGCGAACGCTTCATTAAGCTCCACCAGATCTATATCGGATAGGGATAAACCAGCTGATTTAAGGGCTTTAGGAATTGCGGCGCAAGGCCCCATACCCATATAAAGTGGATCCACACCACCAACAGAACAGGAAACCATTCTGGCAATAGGCTGCCAGTTAAATAATTTCACCATTTCCTCACTGGCAACCAATACAAAGGCTGCACCGTCTGATGTCTGAGAAGCATTTCCAGCGGTTATAATTCCTTTGGTATCAAAAACAGGTTTGAGTGCTGCTAAAGAAGCCAGGGTAGTATCGGGTCTTACCCCTTCATCAACCGACACTAAGGTAGTAGTTTCGACTCTTTTATTATTTTTGACAGAAACATCCGTGACCTCGATGGGAACAATTTCATCCTTGAATTTACCTTCCTGGATGGCTTTTGCGGCCTTTTGGTGGGAGCTCACAGAAAAAGTATCTGCATCCTCCCTGCTTATTCCATATTTTTTAGCCACAGCCTCAGCGGTAATGCCCATCCCTGTAAGATAATTAGGTGTTTGGTTAGCCACATCATAATTGGGGGCTAACTTATAGCCTGTCATTGGAATTTGGCTCATACTTTCTGCCCCACCGGCAATAAAAATATGCCCCATTCCCGCGCGAATTTTTGCCACCGCCATGGAAATGGATTCCAATCCTGAGGCACAATATCTGTTAACGGTTACTCCAGGTACAGGAATACCCAGTGCACGCAAAGAGATTTGCCTGCCAATTTGAAAACCCTGTTCTCCTTCCGGGTTGGCGCAACCAACAATAACGTCATCAACGATATTTGGATCGAGTTCCGGCACCTGAGCCATAAGATGTTCAATGACCTTTACGGCAATATCGTCAGATCTGAAATTTTTAAAACTTCCTTTTTTTGCTTTTCCTACAGCTGATCTATAGGCTTTTATGATATATGCTTCCATGAATTTTTCTTTTGTGAATGAGAAAATTAGTTTCTAAGAGGTTTATTGTTTTGAAGCATATATTGAATCCTTTCTTGTGTTTTTTGTTCTCCACACAAGGACAAAAATGCTTCTCTTTCCACATCAAGCAGGTATTGTTCACTGACTTGTTGTGTCCCTGAAAGGTCACCTCCACATAACACATAAGCTATTTTCCTAGCAATTTTAATGTCATGTTCAGAGGCGAAATGACCCAATTTTAACTCATTTGCCGCTAAATATAAGGGAGCAAGACCAGTTCGGCCAAGAACAGTAATATCATCACGTAGTATAGGCTGCGTGTAATTCCTTGCTAATTGGAGTACTTTTTGCTGAGCGTAAGCAATGGCTCTGTCTTTATTCAGGACTACTTCGTCGCGACCTTTAATTAAGCTCCCATTTTTAAATCCTTCGTAAGCACTGGTAGCAACGGAAGCAAGGGCAATGGCTTTAAATTTTTCTATGAGGGTAGGAATTTGAACGTCACCCTCAAAAAATAAATCAGAAGCACGGAGAGCGTATTCTTTGGTACCTCCACCCCCTGGAATAAGGCCTATGCCTGCTTCTACTAATCCAATGTATGATTCTGCGCTTACAACAGATGCATCACAATGCATTAAAATTTCGCACCCACCACCAAAAACATAACCTTGAGTGGCTGCCACAACAGGAATAGCAGAATAGCGGCAACGCAGCGTGGTTTGTTGAAATGCATTGACAGCCATATTTAACTGATCGTAATCTTGCTGATAAGCGAGCATACCAATCATCATCAAATTGGCTCCTACAGAAAAATTAGTAGCTTGATTTCCAATGACTAAGCCTTTCCAACCGCCATCTTCGGCCAATTGAATTGATTCCTGAATACCCATCAATACTCCTTCACCAATAGAGTTATGGGGACTGGTGAATTCCAAACATAATACACCTTCGCCGATATCATGAAGAATGGTTTCCGACGTTTTGTGAACCGGTGACTTGCTTCTGTAATTATCAAGTATTACTAAGCTATCCTGACCAGGAATGGGTTGATAAGCCTTTAGTATCTGGTCATAGTATAATTTTTTACCGTCTTGCTTTGAATAAAAGGATGTGAACCCGGCGCTTAACATTTCAGTGACCCAGGAAGGTACTTTTTCACCTGATTCTTCAATGAGATGAACCCCTTTTTCAAGACCGATAATATCCCAATATTCGAAAGGTCCCAATTCCCAGGCAAACCCGGCGCGAATGGCATCATCAATTCTGAAGAAACTATCAGCTATTTCAGGTATTCTATTGCTGGCATAAGAAAATAGAGAAACCAATGATTCTTTTATTAAGGCAGCCCCATTATCCTGAGCATCAAAGAAATGTCTGATTCTTCTTGGAAGATCATCCATTTGCTTAGCTGCTTTTAGACTGGGAATATCAGGACGAATACTTGGTTCATAAGTCAGAGAATTCAGATTTAAAGCTAAAATGACAGGTTTTCCCTTTTCGTCTTTCTCATTCGTCTTTTTATAGAATCCCTGACCAGATTTATTCCCCAGGAATTTATTCTCCAGTAAAAAATCAAGATAGGGAGGAACCTCAAAGGAAGAAACCTGTTCATCGTTGGCGCAATTTGCTTTTAATCCGCGAATAACATTCCCAGAAGTATCGTGTCCAACCAAATCGCCTAATCTGAAGGTACCTGTTTTAGGTCTTCCAATAACTGGCCCGGTTAGCGCATCTACCTCCTCAATGCGTAGATTATATTTTGAGGTGAGTTGGAACACTTTTGCCATAGCAAAAACGCCAATTCTATTGCCGATAAAAGCAGGAGTGTCCTTACATAAAACGGTTGTTTTCCCCAGATAGTGATCGCCGTAATGCATAAAGAAATCAATAACCTCGGGAAGGGTATCCTGGGTAGGAATAACCTCTAAGAGGCGTAAATATCGTGGCGGATTAAAAAAATGGGTGCCACAAAAGTGCTTTTTAAAATCTTCCGACCGCCCTTCACTCATAAGGTGAATAGGAATTCCTGAAGTATTGCTGGTTATCAAAGAGCCACTTTTTCTAAAAGTATCTACTTTAGCAAAAATCTCTTTTTTGATATCCAGGCGCTCAACCACAACCTCAATAACCCAGTCACAATCTGATATTTTTGAAAAATCATCTTCAAAATTTCCCGTTTTGATCCTTTTTGCAAAAGCTGCATCATATAAAGGCGCAGGTTTAGATTTGATAGAAGCCAGTAAAGCCTGGTCTGCTATTTTATTCCTTGCTTTAGGTTGTTTTTTTTCATCATCAGACAAATTATTTGGAATAATGTCTAATAACAAGACGTCGACACCTATATTGGCCAAGTGACAGGCAATACCCGATCCCATGACCCCGGAACCAAGGACCGCCGCTTTTCTAATTCTTTTTGTCATCCCCATCGATTTAATTCATTAGGTTTATAAAATTAGCGAAATTTCGCTATGTACAAAAATACAAAGCATTTCCATATAAAAGCTATGAGGTGCTAGGTATTTTTCGAAAAATATATTTTTACGAAATTAAGAAATTCTCTCTTTAAAATTACCCAGCTCAGGGAAGCAAATTGGACATCTTTGCGCAGCTCAACAGGCATGGCCTCCATTTTTATTCCTATGGTGTTAGAAGCTAGTTTTATGATTTCTAAATCGAAAAGATATCTATTCACCGTTGTTTTTAATAATATTTGACGTCCTTTTTGGCTAAATCCCTTTAAACCTCCTTGGGTATCAGTTATTTTGACGTTTAAAAACTTGCCAATAAAAAATTTCAATAATCTGGAGATTGCTGCGCGGTACCAGGGGGTTTGTTGGTAGTAATCTGCCTGTCGGATACCTACCAGGATATCAACTTCT
This sequence comes from Saprospiraceae bacterium, assembly GCA_044352635.1. Lineage (GTDB taxonomy): Bacteria > Bacteroidota > Bacteroidia > Chitinophagales > Saprospiraceae > BJGN01. Next base: position 4,285 of record JBILDL010000231.1, read on the forward strand.
TCATTTTGCAATTTTCTGAACAATTTTACAAAATCAGCTTCAACATAAGGGAAATCTATATCAGTAAAAATAATAAATTCTGCGGTTGCCAACTTAAATCCTTCTCTGACAGCAAATCCTTTTCCTTGATTTTCACTGTATTCTATCATTTGAATAGCAGGAATTCTTTCTTTGATATAATCAATATGTTTTTGTTCCACACCGACCACACTGCCATCGTTGATGAGAATGGGTTCTATAGAAATGTCACTAAGAATTAACTTAAGGCTTTCTAAATGCTGACATACTCTAATTTCCCAATCTTTTATTGGATTAAA
>JBILDL010000232.1:0-4590 GCA_044352635.1 Saprospiraceae bacterium
AAAATCGGGGCGGGGGTGCTCAGGTAAGGGTATATCCTGCGCTTTTAATACGCAAAAGCTTAGGTTTGTCAAATAAAACAAACAAAGAATAAAGTTTTTCATAGGGTTAATCGTTTTAGTAAATATAATAAAGTATTTTGCTAAGGCAGCATCATTTTTAGAGGTAAATTTGAATATATGAATATTAATAAACCAATACTACTTATTGATGAGGGAAAATGCAGAGCGAATATCCAGCGCATGGCCTCATTATGTGCCGACAAAAAAATGTCATTTAGACCGCATTTTAAAACACACCAATCATTAGCGGTTGGAAAATGGTTTAAAGAGGTAGGTGTTTCAAAAATTGCCGTGTCTTCCCTTTCTATGGCAGAATATTTTTCAAAAGAATGGAATGATATTTTAGTTGCCTTTCCTACTAATATATTGGAGGATGAGCTCATTAATCATCTTGCCCAACGCATTCATTTGAATCTTTTGGTTGAGTCTTTGGAAACCATTTCCCTCCTTGCCGATGTGGTCAAATTCCCACTTACCATTTATGTGGAAATTGATACGGGTTACCATAGAACAGGTGTTTATTTTAATGACTATCAGGTTATTGATAGTATTTTAGAGGTAATTAAAAACGCAGATTGCCTATCATTTGGAGGATTTATTACCCATAGCGGACATTCTTATGATTGTTTAGGAAAGGAGGAAGTTTTGAGTTTACATCATCTCAATAAAAATCGCTTTTTACAAGTTAAAAATAGGTATATCTCTGATTATCCAGATCTTATAATTTCGTATGGAGATACTCCCACTACTTCCATAGCTGATGATTTTGATGGAGTGGATGAATTAAGACCAGGAAATTTTGTGTGTTATGATGTTACCCAGGTTCAAATTGGTTCTTGTGATTTTAATCAAATTGCAGTGGTTCTTGCTTGTCCTGTTGTGTCAATACACAAAGAAAGAGGTGAAATTATCATTTATGGGGGCTCTGTACATTTGTCAAAAGACTCATTGAAATGGCAAGATAAAGGGGTGATTTATGGATTACTTGCCGAAAAAACAGAGAAAGGTTGGGGCGAACCCATAGAAAATGCATACGTTTATTCATTGTCTCAGGAACATGGCAAAATTAAAATGGTTGAAAATGAATTATTAAAATATAAAGTGGGTCAAATTGTTTATATTTATCCAATTCACTCGTGTTTAGTGATTAGTTCTATGAGAGGTTTTACAACGTTAACGGGTGAAATATTAGATGTTTATCGTGGTTTATGAAAAATTAAATTAAAATGCTAACCCTACTTTCTAATTTTTATGATCGTATTTTTCGTCTAAATCCTGAAAGGAGAGTTGAAAAGATAACTTTGTATTTTGCCATTCTGGGCTTTATATTTCATTTATTGTATATATTTTCCATAAATAATTTTGAGCAACTTAGCTATCTGTCCTCTGGTAAAACGGAGAGTTATATAGCTGCAATTTATACTCCGTTCAGTATTTTACTATTTTATGAAGTTTTTCTATTAGTCATCATTATACCAAACTCTACCTCTGCCTTTGTTGGAAAGCAGTTTGAAATAATATCATTAATAACCTTAAGAAGTTTTTTTCACGACATTGCCGATGTTGATCCTTTTGCTCAAATTGAATATAACAATCCATTATTTTTAAAAATTGGATTAGATCTTGGTGCAGCTTTGACTATGTTTGGATTAACGATTAGTTATTACTTTTTTTACCACAGTACCTCTACTACTGATACCTCCTTTGAAAAAGAAAGATTTATTCAAGTCAAAAAAATGGTTGCCTTTACCATGATGATTTTATTACTGGGAATGAGTTTCTTTAGCATAGGTCATTGGTTCACAGATATTTTGAAACTTTTGAGCGCGGGCGTTAAAACACCACATCCCGATACTTTTTTCTACGCCGACTTTTTCAATGTCATGATATTTGCCGATGTGTTTTTACTCATATTCTCTTTATTATACAAAGCATCCTTTGAGCTATTATTTAGAAATGCTTGCTTTATTATTACCACCATATTGCTCAGGTATTCTTTACATACAGAAAAACCGGTTGCTTATTTGATCATCTTAACTGCCTTTATATTTTCCATTACAGCGCAAATATTATTTCAGTTTGCAGTGAAAAATAAAGCAGCATCAAAAGGTTGATTACAGATGTTTTATGCGGCCTGTATATTTTTCATATAAAGTTTCATTGGAGAAGCCATCAATATTTTGACTATGGTAAATAGGTAGTTTTATCCCTTTTGCATCGGCTATTTTCATAGCTTCGGTAGCCACCAGATTTATCAGAAAAACACCAGATAGGGTAGAGGCTGCCCCCGTAAGGTTTCCACCTATTTTTAATAAACCATCTCCTGATGGAACCCGGTTATCTAGTACTAAATCTGCTATTTCGTATAATTTTTTTCCTGACGGATGCCTTGAAGGGTATTGTTTTGATTGTTCTAATGAGGTAATGGCAATGCTTTTAATTCCCATTTCTTTAGCTATCATAGCCATTTCTACAGGCATGGCATTCCGTCCTGAATTGGAAATGATGATCATTATATCATTTTGTGAAATGTTATGCTGATCATAAATAATTTTTGATAAACCTGATATTCTTTCTATTTCTGCACTCCTTCTTGAACCTTCGGAGGTGAGCACCATGCTGTCTAACATGGCATTTACGTTGGCTAAACCTCCTGCTCTGACAAAGAGTTCCAGACCAATCATGTGGGAATGACCGGTGCCAAAAGTGTGAATAATATGATCGTTAATTATACAGGCTGCTAAATATTCAGCAGCCTGCATAATGGCATTTTCTTGATTTAAAACAATATCGTTTAACTGTTGAATCGCTTTTTCCTGGTATTCGAACATTTTTGTTATAATTTAATGAAAATTTTATTTTTAAATAGGAAATACAGAGGTACATAGATAATTCCTACATAAATAAGGGCATATAAAAAGGAGGATAATTGAAGTGCTATACCAACGGAAGAGGCTAAAGCCATAAATTGACCATTCAAACCATTGGTAATGAGGGCATCATTATAAAAAATAACAGTTAATACGCCGGAAAGAACGTAAGCTGTGATGGCATTCGTTCCAAAAACCCTCGTTGGAAAAATCCATTTCGTATTTCCTTTTAAATCTATAAGATAGATTAACGACGCCAGAAAAAGCGTAGCAAATCCTCCCATTAAACAGGTGTATGAACTGCTCCAGATATTTTTATTGATCGGGAAAAACCATTGCCATAAATCTCCCAGAGCGATGAGAATAAAACCCATGTAAAACAAAGAAAGGAGTTTTTGCTTAATTTCTCGTTGATGAAGAATAATATGTCCGGCAATAAGACCAAAAACACCAGTGACTATAGCGGGAAGGGTACTTAATATTCCTTCCGGATCCCATGTTTTTTGCCACATTCTACCTGGTAGTAACATCTTGTCAATATAATGTGCCCAGTTTTTTTCAGGCACACCTAAATCTGGAAATCCTATCCCTGGAACGGGAACATAAGCCATCAGGATCCAATAACCAACCAGCGCCACAGCGGCAAATCGTAGATGAAATTTATGGTCTGTATAAAGAAATAATAGGGCACTGCCCAGAAAAACCAGGGCAATACGTTGTAAAACCCCGGCCCATCTAATATCAGTAAAATCAAAGGAAGGAAATAACCATAAGAAAATACCCAGAGCGAATATTTTAAGCGCACGAATAAAAATTTTCGATACCATCCCTTTTTTTGCCTCTCCATTATCTAATTTGGGTTGATAAGCCAACGCTATGGAAACCCCAACGATAAAAAGAAAAAAGGGATATACATAATCTGTTGGGGTCAAACCATTCCATTCAGCATGAAGGAGCGGAGGAAAAACATGTTCCCACGAACCAGGATCATTTACAATGATCATAGCAATAAGGGTAATACCCCGCATGACATCTACCGCAAGGTATCTTTGTTTGTCAGTATTCATCATAGTTTTTTGATTTTAACAGGTATTCGCTTTCAAAACCACTTCGTCCAACAGAATTGAAAACTTTAGCCCTTATTTTTCTTGATTTTGTTTTTATCGGTCCGGTATATTTTTCTGAGGTTGCTTTAGGTTCTGAACCATCCAGGGTGTAACGAATATCCATGCCTGGATAAACACTGTTCAAAAACAGGGAATCTCCCTTTTGTAAAATCCCCGGAGCAGGTATTCTGTAGTGGACGGGTTGTTTACCTTTGTCCATTCTTTTGAATTCCTTTTCGGTTACTCTATGAATAAACTGATTAAAATCGGCCGATAATTTTTCATCTCTTTCCGACTCACTTTTCAAATTACTCCAAGCAGGCATACCGACCCAGGCTCTGTGAGCTAATCCCAAAAGCTTTGGCATATAATAAGTTTCAAGCATTTTTACCCCTTTAATCGTTTCGCTCCAAAGTTGCCCCTGAACGCCTAAAATATTAGATTTACCTTCCTCACTTAATCGAACCATTCCTTTAAAATCATTATCAACATCAAACGTATTTCCCATATCATCATGACGGGTGGAGTAGAAAAGATTTTCGGGTAACATAGCA
>JBILDL010000008.1:0-14780 GCA_044352635.1 Saprospiraceae bacterium
CGGTACAGTAGGAATGCAACTCGACACTTTGGCCAGGACACCCCTTTGGAAGCAAGGATTGAATTATGCGCATGGTACCGGCCATGGAGTAGGTTTTTTTCTTTCCGTCCATGAAGGACCACAGGGATTTGCAACAAATCCGACTACTAGCAGGGGAACTACCCCGTTTAAGTCTGGCATGATTACCACCAATGAACCCGGAGTTTATATTGAGGGCGAATATGGCATACGGATTGAAAACATCCTGCTTTGTAAAGATCTTGAAAATGGCTTTCTTACTTTTGAGGATTTAACCCTGTTTCCCATTTCTCAACAACTTATTGATTCATCTCTATTGAACCAGGATGAAAAAGAATGGTTAAACAATTATCATCGTTTGGTTTGGAATGGTTTATCCCCATTAATTTCTGATGATGAAAAAATTTGGCTGCAACAACAGTGTTCTCCAATTTAAATACCCCCTATCATTACAATATTTCGTTTTCTATGAAACAACAAGATATTAGAGAGGCTTCTCTACCCGGTTTATCAGAATTACTAAGCTCCTGGGGGCAACCATCTTTTCGTGCCAAACAAATATATGCCTGGCTTTGGCAACATAACGCTCAGTCTTTCGAGGAAATGACGAACCTACCCATTCTTCTTCGGGAAAAACTAAATGAATATTTTATTTTCCTTAACATTACCTTGGACAAACAACAAATTAGTGAAGACGGGACCATAAAAGCCAGATTCAGATTACATGACGGATTTAACATAGAGAGCGTACTTATTCCCGTATTGGATGAAAACAGATTTACCGTCTGTGTTTCCAGCCAGGTTGGTTGCAGCTTGACTTGCAGTTTTTGTGCAACGGGAAAAATGAAAAGAGAAAGAAATCTGACCGCAGGTGAAATTGTAAGTCAGGTAAATGCTATAAATAACTTATGCCTCGAGCATTTTAATAAAAAACTGACCAACGTTGTCTATATGGGCATGGGCGAACCTCTATTAGCTTACAAACCCGTTATGGACAGTATTGAAAAGCTAACATCGCCGACGGGCTGGAACATGGCAGCCCGACGAATTACTATAAGTACCGCGGGCATAGGTAAAATGATCCGGCAATTAGCCGATGATGGGACAAAAACTAATTTAGCCCTTTCTCTTCATGCAGCTGATGACGAGAAAAGAAATCAGATAATGCCCATTAATGAATCAAACAACTTAAAGGCTATCATGGAAGCTATTTCCTATTATTATGAAAAAACAGGAAATAGAATTAGTTATGAATATATTGCTTTCCAGGGATTTAATGATTCCGTTGCCGATGCTTTAAACCTGGTTAAACTATGTCGGAATTTTCCGGTAAGAATAAATATAATTGAATACAATCCTATTCCCGATGCCCCTTTTGAAAAAGCCAGTGGAAATAAGATAGATATTTTTGCAAAGACTATACGGGAAAAAGGAATAATGGTAACTGTCCGCCGTAGCAGAGGAAAAGATATTGATGCAGCATGCGGACAGTTAGCCAATCAGGAGTAATTATTTACACTGGAATAGAATCAAAATTAACCAGTTTAACAAATTTATCTATCCGCGCGTCAATGTCAACTTTAGAAAGGTTCAACAGTCTTTCTGTACTAAACTTTTCAACGCAAAATGAAGCCATTGCTGAACCGTAAATGATAGCTCTTTTTAAATTGTCGAAAGAAACCTCTCCCGTCATAGCTAAATACCCCATCAATCCACCTGCAAAGGTATCGCCCGCACCTGTTGGGTCAAAAACCTCTGCTAAGGGTAATGCAGGAGCATAAAATATATTTTCCCCTTCAAATAAAAGGGCGCCGTGTTCTCCTTTTTTAATCACAACAAATTTAGGTCCCATTTCATGGATCATTGCCGCCGCTGTCACTAACGAATAGGTACCAGCTAACTGCCTGGCCTCTTCGTCATTGATAATAAGCATATCAATTCTTTTTAATACTTTTTTGAGACTTTCCATGGCAATATCCATCCAAAAGTTCATCGTATCCAACGCAATTAATTTTGGCTTACCCACCATTTGTTCAATAACCGATAATTGAATGTCTGGCGTTAAGTTTCCTAACATTAAAAATTCTGAACTTTTATATGCTTCCGGAAGAATAGGATTAAAATCGGCTAATACGTTGAGTTGCGTTTCAAGGGTATCCCGGGAGTTCATGTCATTGTGGTATCGTCCAGCCCAGAAAAACGACTTTTCGCCTTTCTTTACTTCCAGCCCTGCCAAATCAATATTGCGACTTGTTAAGTCTTGTAAAACACTTTCAGGAAAATCGTCACCCACTACAGAAACGATTCTAACTTGCTCAGCAAAGTATGAAGCGGCCAAAGAAATGTAAGTTGCGGCTCCTCCAATAGCCTTTTCAGCTCTACCAAATGGCGTTTCAATATCGTCAAATGCCACAGTACCAACGGTTAATAATTTCATTGTGATTTTTTTTAAAATTTATTGTGTAAATATTGCAATTTATTTAATAATCCTTCTATTTTTGCATTCGCCTTTTGAAAATATCTGAAGGTGCATCTAACCTGCCTCAGTAGCTCAGCCGGTTAGAGCGGCGGACTGTTAATCCGTAGGTCGTAGGTTCGAGCCCTACCTGAGGCGCAAAAAGTCAACCCGAAAGGGTTGGCTTTTTGTATTTTAAACGCTTACCTCATAGACAGGGTTAATAAGATAGTCTTTATACCTCCTATCATTATCATCTTTTAGCTCAAGCAAAAACGGATTACCCAATCCGGTGCTAATTTTAAAAATTTGGTTTATATCTGTAATTAACTTTAGTTTTCTTTTCTTTAAAGTGTCTAATGATTCTTGACCTTTTTTTATAAAGTCTAATAGATCATTGTTTGAAATTTCTCCCCCGTTTTCCACCAGATAATTTAGAAACTGAATCTGTTCGTCCTCAAAAGGTATGTTGCTTCCGTCAAAAATAATCTTATTCTCAGTTAGTCTAAAAAGAATAACCGGCTTTTCCGTTCGCTGATTATTTTTTCTTTTCTTTAATTCTCTACTAAAAAAGATTAAACTCACCAGCGCTGCAATCATCAATAAGAAAGGCCATAACTTATCAAACAAAGTGAAATAATATTTTTTGGATATAATTAGGTTCTTTTCTAATTCTTTGAGCGGCACTATACTTACTATAAAACTATGTTTGTCCCTTAGGTCTTTACCTTGTATTACCAAAAGAATATTTTCATCCTTAGCATTATAGACCGTCCCATATTCTACTAAAGACTGATCAACCAGATGTTCTGTTTTAAATTTTTCAAATGAATTATTAGCTATATTTATTTTAACGATGGCATTATTTGGACCTTTTTCAATCGCGTAGAAATTCCCCTTGGCAAAAAATGGAAACCGAAGATTTCTAATTCTCCTATCATCGTCTATATACCCAAGTTGTTTCCATTTATTTGTGTTCAGGTCAAACCTCCAGACATCATTTAAATCCAAATTTTCCACATCTTCAAAATACGGCTTATCTAAAGTATAACCCGAAGACATATAAAAATAGCCCCGTTGTTTATCTATCTGATAAACGACCGCCTGCCTACCTTTAGGTAGATACTGATTAGAAGCATAAGGTCTTAAGAACCATTCATTGGTTTTATCGGAAAATTCAGTCATATATGGTTTATACGAATAAAAGCCATACCCACTGTAAAGAATGATTTTTTCTTTAAACTCAAAGCTTGCCGCACCAAATTGATTTTTTTGCAGAAAGGATTTATCCTGACGAAGAATAGAAGAATCTTTAAAAAGATATACCTGACCTCCACCACCGGCAAAGAAAAGAACTTGTTTTGCATCGTGAATGAAGTTCAATTCTATAGGTTGCTTCAAAACCGTATCCAGCTCGTTCTTTTTGTACTTAAAAGATCTCCACCCTCCCGATACTGACAAATTAAATAAATAAAAACTATCTTTTGCGAGAACGATATAATCTCCATTTTGAGGATTAACTGCTATATTAAATTGCTCAGAAGATAGAACTAATGGCTGATTTATGGATTGGCACGTAATGTCAGAAATAAAAAGGGAGAGCGTAAGAAGGCAAATAAAAACATTTCTGAGCATACATCGAGATTTTTCGGTCTTACAAATATAGAACGAAAATCGGTCAAAAAAATATCCCGTCATTTTTAAAAATAATAGGGGATCCCCTAATTCCCCTATTATTTTTTGGAATTGTAAAATTTGAAATTTATATTGAGGTCAAGTTAGATTATACATTCAAGAATTAGTTTTCAGCCAATTAAAAAGCCCCAGGGATTTACTCTGGGGCTTTGTTTTAAATTCTTTATTACTTACCGCTGTCTTCCTCAATGATTACCGACAAACCTTTATCCGTTAAAGAGTCTTTAAATGGCTTTAGCACCCTTTTGGGTGCTGTTTTAACCGTTGCCTTACCCTTCAAGTGAATAAGGAGGGCTAACTGCTCCGCTTGTGCTTCTGAATGATTCAAAACCTGCATAAAACAATCTATAACCCAATTAAATGTATTGTGCTCATCATTAAACACAATTAATCTGGCTAAATTACCTATATTATCACTGTCTAATTCCTCAATCACTTCGGTTATGATCAGTTCGTCCGTATCTGCGTGAGAAAACGTCATAGCTATATAATTACAAATTTTGTAAGGTACTTTTTACAGCGTCAAAGTTCGGTAAATCTCCCGCACTTTCCAATACCTCTGCATATTGGATAATTCCATTTTTATCGACGACAAATGCAGACCTTTTAGCTACATTTTTCATTCCCAAAACAAAATTTTCATACAGACAACCATAATCTGCAGAAACCGTGCGATTAAAATCAGCCAATAATGGGAAATTCAAATTTTGTTCTGCTTTAAATTTTTCCAGGGTAAAAAGAGAATCTACCGAAATAGCAATAACTTGGGCATTCAAATTTTTGTAAGACTGGATATCATCTCTGGTATTACACAATTCGGTGGTACAAACACCAGTAAATGCAAGTGGGAAAAATAAAATGACTACCGATTGACCTTGGAAGTCTGAAAGAGATACTTCATTCTTCTCACTTGAGAACAAAGTAAACGAGGGAGCTGTATCACCGATTTTTAACATAGCAGGTTATTTTGGTTTAAAATACTATAATGACATTAATACTAAAATTGTTCATGAAAGAGCCTTTACGTTCCTATCTGGCATTACATTTTTCAATTATTCTGTTTGGCTTTACAGCCATTTTAGGTGCCGTCATATCTCTATCAGCGCTGCCTTTGGTATGGTGGCGTATACTCTTAACCGTAATCAGTCTTGGATTTTTTGCAAAATTAACATCCGTTTTTAAACAGGTTTCCACAAAAAATATCCTCTTTATCTGCGGAACAGGTGGTATTGTGGGTCTTCATTGGTTAACCTTTTACGGATCCATTAAAGCATCCAATGCGTCTGTTGGCGTTTTAGCTCTAGCCGCAACGCCTTTATTTACCGCTTTTCTTGAACCTTTGGTACAGAAGAGAAAAGTAAATATTATTGAAATCATACTCTCTCTACTTATTATACCAGGAATGATTTTGATTGTACGAACCTTACCGACAAAATTTTTAGATGGATTTTTGATTGGCCTTTTTTCCGCCTTCCTGGCTTCCCTTTTTAGTTCGTTAAATCAAAAATTGACCTTGCTATCGGACGCGATTACCCTAACTTTTCTCGAACTGGGTAGCGCGCTCATATTGTTAACCATCGCTATTCCCATTTGGCTAACTTTCAATCCTAAAGAAGCAATAATTCCTCAGGGAACCAACGACTGGATATACATAGCTCTTTTAGCTTTTGTGTGCACCAGCCTGGCCTATTCTCTAACCCTTCATGCTATGAAGCAACTGAGTGCCTTTACTGTTAGCCTTAGTATGACGCTTGAGCCACTTTACGGCATTGCATTTGCCTGGTTCCTGCTTAACGAGAACGAACAATTAACAAACTCCTTTTATTGGGGAAGTTTGCTAATTGTCCTTTCTGTTATAATATATCCTATCTATAAATTCTATAACAATAAACGGATATAACGCTTACTTACTTTCTTCCGTTGGAGCCACATCTTCTTTTGTCTCCTCTTTTATTTCTTCTTTTACCTCCTCCTTTAGTTCTTCCGGATGATAGTATTTCTCTTCCTCCTGATATGGGCGGGGTCCGATTAATTTTTCGACATCAGATTTATGTAAAACCTCTTTGGTAAGTAGCTCTTGAGCTAACATTTCCAACTCCGTTTTTTTCTCTGTCAATAAATTTTGAGCCCTTTCATATTGCAGTTGCAACAATTGTCTTACTTCGTCGTCAATCAAAGAAGCTGTTTCGTCAGAATAAGGTTTATGAAAAGAATCATTTTGCATACCGTAAAATGAAACCTGACCTACTTTCTCATTCATACCAAAAATAGAGATCATACTGTACGCCATTTTGGTAACCTGATCGAGGTCATTCTGGGCACCTGTTGAAATTTTACTGAAAATCAACTTCTCTGCTGCACGGCCTCCAAAAGTCATACATATTCTATCGAGCAATTGCTCTGTCCTGGTTATATTTTCTTCTTTTGGCAAATACTGAGCAAAGCCTAAGGTTCCAATTCCGCGAGGAACAATAGTCACTTTTACCAATGGAGCCGCGTGTTCGAGGTACCAGCCGCAGATAGCATGACCCGCTTCATGGTAAGCAATAATTTTCTTTTCTTCTGGAGAGATTAATTTATTCTTTTTCTCTAACCCACCAATTACACGATCCAATGCATAATTAAAATCATCTAAATCGACGGCCGCTTTGTTTCTTCTTGCAGCTATAAGTGCTGCCTCATTACAAACATTAGCTATATCGGCACCGGCAAAACCTGGCGTCATCTCAGCAAGGATAAAAGGCTTAACATCGTCTGACTTGATAATTGTCTTTAAATGAACCTTGAAAATAGCTTCTCTTCCTTTTAGATCAGGGCGATCTATGCCAATTTGTCTATCAAAACGACCCGGTCTGAGTAAGGCACTATCTAATATATCAGGTCTATTTGTAGCAGCCATCAAGATGACCCCTTTATCAGTAGAGAAACCGTCCATTTCTACTAAAAGCTGATTTAATGTATTTTCGCGCTCATCATTTCCACCCTGCATATTATTTTTTCCACGAGCCCTGCCAATAGCATCTATTTCGTCTATAAAAACGATACATGGTGCTTTTTCTCTGGCTTGTTTAAACAAGTCTCTAACTCTTGATGCTCCAACACCAACAAACATTTCTACGAAATCGGATCCTGAAATTGAAAAGAAAGGCACACTTGCTTCACCGGCTACTGCCTTAGCTAACAACGTTTTTCCTGTTCCCGGAGGGCCAACCAAAAGAACGCCCTTTGGAATTTTTCCACCCAGTGCCGTATATTTTTTAGGTGTTTTCAAGAAATCAACCACCTCCATTACTTCGACCTTAGCTTCATCCAGACCAGCGACATCTGCGAAAGTAACATTCACCTTACTATTTTGGTCAAAAAGCGTTGCCTTTGATTTTCCAATATTGAAAATCTGTCCACCGGGACCTCCACCGCCACCGCCAACTCTTTTCATAATAAAAAGCCAGATAGCAATAAGGATGAAAACGGGTAATACCCAATTTAGAATAGGTCCTATCCAATTTGTTTTGGTAACATAAGCAGGGTGAACCCAATTTTCTCTTGGAATCCCAGCCTTTTCTTGTACTTCTTTCAAAGATGAACTAAAAACCTCTACGTTTCCGATATCTATAAAATAATGGTGTCTGTCTGCAGAAAGATTGGACTTTTCTATATCACTATATTTGGACAAACTGCCCTTTTTGATATAAATAAGCGCTTTCTGATTATTGACCACTTCAATTTTTTCAACATCAGAATCACGTATCATTTGTTCTAAACGATTTTGGGTAAGCTGTTTTTTATCAGCACCAATCATCGTGAACATATTAATAGCTATGAAAGTAAGAATGATTACTCCGTAAATCCAAAAACCATTAAAGCGGTTACCGCCATTTTCCGGGCTTGCCGGCTTTTTGTTACTGTCCATGCCAGGAGGCTATTTTATTCTGAAATTAAAATATACACGGGTTCAAACAATCAATTACTATAATCGTTGCAATCCGCAGCTTTAATTGTAAAAAATTTACTATAAATTTTCGTACGCCACCGTTTTTGCGTCACTCCACAAGTCTTCCAACGCATAATATTTTCTCATATCAGGGTGGAAAACATGCACGACGGTATTAAAATAATCGACGCAAATCCACAAACTTGATTTTTCCCCCTCAACATGATTGGGTTTGATATCTAAAGTTTCTTTTATATGGCGATTAATATTGCTGGCTATAGCTTTTACCTGCGTGTTGGAAGTGCCTTCACAAATAATAAAAAAATCAGTGGGTGCATCATGGAGATGCCTCAAATCCATTTTTACTATATCTATTCCTTTAAGATTTTTGATGCTCTCAATAATCTCATTATTGAGGTTTTCCACCTCTTTATGAAATTTCTTTGGAGACTTTGCAATGGTTGTACTCAAAATGATTAATGTTTTAAAAAATTAAATTGGTAATTTTGAAGCAAGTTAAGAACTTTTAAAATAATAAAACTTGCATTTTAATAAGAATCAAAATATTGGTGATGTCTATCTTTTTTTTAATAGCATACCTTCTACTCACTCTTATGCAATGGAATTGCTTTCCCACAGTTTTCCACAGCACGGAACCGTTATTTCAGCTGATTTCCAGGAAGCGGGAAAAGGTCAGCAAGAAAAAAACTGGTTTAGTGATAAAGGAAAAAATATTTTATTATCCATCATTCTTTTTCCAGATAACATTGCTCCATCAAAACTTTTTCTGATGAACATGGCTGTTAGCTTGGCAGTAAGAAAATCAATTCTCATTGAATATCCTGTGCCTGAAAACATTTATCTAAAATGGCCAAACGATGTTTATATTTCCAATAAAAAAGTCGCTGGTATTTTGATAAAAAACAGTCTTAACTTTCATAAAGTTCAAAGTACTATTATTAGCGTCGGATTAAATGTTAATCAGCCGTCTTTTCCCGATTTTCTTCCCTCGGCGACCTCCCTGTTTTTAAATACATCAAAAGAAACCAAACGAAAAGAAATCGAAAAGAATCTTTTTGCCGCACTGGAAGAATATTTAACATATATTAATGAACAACCCGATTTACTGGAATTTCAATACCATTCCTGCCTGTTAGGAATGAACAAAGAACATACTTTTCTTATTAAAAAAAATAATGAAACCTTACAAGGAACCATTACTGGCGTTTCTGACAAGGGTGAATTAATAGTAAAATCTTCTTCTGATTACCAGTCATTGTACTTTCAACATGGAGATTTAATTTATCTTTAACATTTTACCCTTTTTACTATTAAAATCGAGGCATGAAAGTTCACGTACTTACTATTGGTGACGAAATTTTGATCGGGCAAATCATAGATACAAATTCTTCGTGGATTGCACAAAGGCTTAATCTTATTGGAATGAAGGTCAGTCAGATGAAGTCTATTTCCGATGAATTAATAGACATCAAATCACAGCTTCAGCTTTCACTCAATGAAGTAGATGTTGTTATTATCACCGGCGGACTAGGTCCGACTAAAGATGATATTACCAAAAAAGCATTAGCAGAATTTCTACATGTACCCTTAGTTTTACATGAAGAAACGCTGCAGTTCCTCATTCGTTTTTTTACTAAAATTGGTCGTGACCCCAATACTATGGATCTGGTGCCACAAGCACAAGTACCTGAAAATACCGTAGTTTTACCAAATAAAATGGGAACAGCGCCAGGAATGTGGCTAAATACTGGCTTGGGAAAAGTAATTATTTCGCTCCCGGGTGTACCTTATGAAATGGAATATCTCATGGAAAATGAGGTTATTCCAAAACTCCAGAGTACCTTCCCTTCCGAAATAATAATTCATAAAACCCTGCTGATAGCGGGTATTCCTGAAACAACACTCTCTCAGCGTTTAGAAACCTTTGAAAATGAACTGCCCCATTTTATAAAACTCGCTTATTTGCCCGCATTAAGTCAAATCAGGTTACGACTTTCTTGCTCAGGTGACAATAAACAACTATTGGAGGGCTTAATTCTTGAAAAAACAAACCAATTACATACCATACTTGGGCAATTCATTGCCGGTGAAGATGAAGACACACTGCCTGTCGTTATTGGACGAATATTAAAGAAAAATAATTACCAACTCGCTTGTGCGGAAAGTTGCACCGGCGGTTATTTAAGTCATCTTATCACCCTGGTGCCTGGTTCATCCCATTACTTTAAAGGGGCTATCGTTTCCTATGCTAATGAAATGAAAGAAAAATCATTGGGTGTTAATCCAGTTACCATAGAAAAATATGGTGCAGTGAGCGAAGAAACCGTCATTGAAATGCTTCATGGTTTACTTTCTCATACCGGTGCCAACATAGGTGTCGCCATTTCAGGTGTCGCTGGCCCGGACGGTGGAACAGTGGAGAAACCGGTTGGCACCATTTGGGTAGCCTTAGGTAGTAAAGAAAAACACCAGACATTCCTTGTGAAAGCAGGTAAAAACAGAGAAAAAAATATTCAGTATGCTGCTTACGTTTCATTAAATTATTTACGTCTTTTTTTGTTAAATTGAATTAAGAATCATTTTAATGAAATACCTTGTATTTTTGCAGAAATTAACACGGATAAAATATCCTTATGACGCATTTTGAACTTGTCATGCCTAAAATGGGCGAGAGTATAATTGAAGCAACCATCCTTAGATGGACTAAAAATATTGGCGATTTAATTGAAATCGACGATACCCTGGTCGAAATAGCTACAGATAAGGTTGATACAGATGTTCCTTCTCCTGTAAAGGGTAAGTTAATTGACATCCTTTTTAATGAAAATGATGTAGTACCTGTCGGTCAAACGATAGCTATCATTGCTACCGAAATGGATGCTGATGAAAAAACATATATTTCTCAGGATGTCATTACCAATGAATCTCCTGTAAACCATACTGAGACATATTCTAATGATTATCAATCAACTAATTCCGTTACATCTATAGCTCCAACCGTTAAATCTAACCGGTTTTATTCTCCTCTTGTGAAAAATATGGCACTAAAGGAAAATATCTCCTATGAGCAGTTAGACACTATCACTGGCACAGGTATGCAAGGGAGAGTAACGAAAAATGATTTGCTGAACTATTTGGAATCAATAAAAAAGGTAAGTTCGAGCAAAAGTAAGGTCCCTGAAAAAATGGTTTCCCGAACTTCAGGCGAAAATGAGATCATTGAGATGGACAGAATGCGAAAGCTTATTGCCGATCACATGGTTATGTCTAAACGAACTTCCGCCCACGTAACTTCATTTGCCGAGGCCGATGTTACCGAAATAGTTCTATGGAGAGAAAAAATTAAAAAACCTTTCGAAGCAAAATATCAACAAAAAATAACCTTTACCCCCATTTTTATTCAAGCCGTGGCAAAGGCTTTGTGTGATTTTCCTTTGATTAATATATCTGTTGAAGGCGATAAAATTATCATTAAAAAGGACATTAATATTGGTATGGCCACCGCCTTACCCTCCGGAAATCTTATTGTGCCCGTTATTAAAAATGCAGACACTCTGAGCTTGCTAGAACTGACTACTAAGGTAAATAATTTTGCAGACCGGGCCAGAAACAACCAATTGAAACCTGACGAAGTTCAAGGTGGAACTTTTACAACAACCAATGTAGGTACTTTTGGTAGTATCATGGGTACGCCTATCATAAATCAGCCTCAGGTAGCTATTTTAGCTATTGGTGCCATAAAAAAGAAACCCGCTGTGGTTGAAACGCCTTACGGTGATCTTATAGCCATTCGACATCTTATGTTTTTATCTTTATCCTATGACCACAGAGTGGTGGACGGAGCATTGGGAAGTTCTTTTTTACGTCGAATCGCAGATTATATTGAAAATTTTGATGGAAATCAAAGCTTTTAACCTTTTCAATAAAGTACATCCATGAGTCTTTGTCGGTCTTTCGCCCTAATTATGTTATTTCTTTATCTTTACCCTCTCTCTTCTTTAGCACAGGGTAATGCCAAAAGATTTAATGAAGCGAATGAACTGTTTCAGCAAAAGAGATTTGACGAAGTCTTAAGTTACTTACAGGTAGGAAAAAAGTTTTTTAAAACAGAGTCACCTGAAATTACTTTCCTTAGTGCCGCAAGCTATTATTATAAAAATAAATTGGATGAGGCCGAAATAGAATTTGTTTCTTTACTAAAAAACAAAAATAGTCTTCAGGTAGAAGCGCTTCTTTTTTTAGGCCAAATACGCTTTCACCGTCAGGACTTTATCACCGCTTCCACCTATTTAAAAAGTTATCTAAAAGCTATTCCTCCCTCGCATCCCAATAGAAATGAGGTTAGAAATATTATTAGACACTGTGCAACGGGCCTGGCCATTCAGTATCGTAATCCTTTAGCCGTAGTTGAAAATTTAGGAGGACAGGTGAATACGCAGGGTGACGAATTTGCCCCTGTTTTGAACCCTCTCTACCAAAACCGAATATATTATACCGCTGCCAATCCAACCGATGGAAAAGAAGAGTTACCACAAACTGATATTTTTTATTGTGCTAAAGAAGATGGTGTTTGGGAAAAACCAAAATCATTTAGCCCCATTTTAAATTCACCTAATCATGAGGTTTGTATCGGATTTAACCCCTCTGGACAGGTTTTATACTATTTTAGAGGAAATAATCTTCTCCAGGGAGCTATTTTTACAGATACTATCAGGAAATCAGGGAAATTTAAAATTAATCCGTTCTATCCGACTTTTGATCGGGTTTCTGCTCAGGCACCACCTCATTTTATTTCTGATACTCTTATTATTTTTGCATCAAATACCTTAGGTGGTAAAGGGGGGTATGATTTATTTAAAATAAGCAAACGGAATGGAATATGGTCAAAGCCCGAAAATATGGGTCCTGATGTAAATTCTGTATATGATGAAAATTATCCCTTCCTCGCACCTGATGGAATTACCTTATACTTTTCCTCTAATAATCCGGAATTAAGTCTTGGTGGATTTGATATTTTTAAAATTTCCCTGAATTCAGCCCAGGTCCCTGAAAATATGGGAACGCCCATTAATTCTACAGCAGATGATACCCATTTTTCTGCCTCCAGAGATGGCGTAACGGCTTATTTTGCCTCTAACAGAAAAAGTGGATACGGCGCAAGAGATTTATACACTGCCTACTTTTTTGCTCCGTTGAGCGAAATGAAACCCCAAACTTTTACGGCTGGTATAGCCTATAAAGAAGATCAAAAAGTAGATTATTTTGAATTCAATGCCATGGTACTAAATGGCGCTGAACATCCTTTGGAAAGTAGTAATAAACCTTACTTTAACGCCGTAATACCTGTTTTAAATGAAAATGATGGGTTAAAGTTATTTATCTCTGCTTATCCTCATAAAGATTTAGATTTTGGTGCAGGGGTGAAAAATAGCCTATTCACTTTGGTTGATATTCATCGCTTTTTTTCACAAAGTTCCCTCAAACATCCAAACATAAGCTATCGCGTAATTTGTTCTCCCTTATTTGATAAAGGAAATCAAGGTATTTCTTTTCGTTTCTCCGGTGCCAAGCCCATGGATATGGCGTTGAACACAAATTTACTTTTTGATGGGGAAAATGGAAATATAGCTCAAGATGCCCTTTGCTTTAAGTGGCTTTTAAAAGAAATACCCTACACCGATATTCAAAATATAAATATTGAAGACATTAAAGGGCATGAAAACCTGCTGTTTGAGATTTTACCTGACAAAAACAAAATAGGCATATATAGTGGATTATTTAATTCATTTGAGCTGGCTCAATGGTCAAATAATAAGAATTACGAAATTGTTGCCTTTTTAGACGGTGAAAAATTATCAAAAGAGCAAGCCTCTAAACTCATTTCAACCTATCCTGTTTTATCAGATTATATAAAGTAGTTAAAAAATTCAAAAATGAAAAAGCCACTTTTTAGTTCATTGATGGTGTTGCCGATGTTACTTTTCCTCTACTGCGGGAAAATAAATCCTCCCATGCCAAAAATATTTAGCGGGAAAATAGATGTTTCCACCATCAAACTTCCCGATGGCTTTAATATTGAAATTTATGCTGAAAATGTAGTAAATGCCCGGTCTATGGCCCTTTCCCCCTCCGGTGTATTGTTTGTCGGTACAAGAGATAAAGGGAATGTATATGCCTTGGTTGACAAAAATGGCGATTATAAGGCAGAAAAACAGTACTTGATTGCTTCTAAACTGAATATGCCTAATGGTGTGGCTTTTAGAAATGGCGATTTATATGTAGCAGAGGTAAACAGGATTTTACGATTTAAAAATATTGAAAATAACCTGGATAACCCCGGGGAACCTGAAGTCATTTACGATAAATTCCCCACGGAAAAACATCATGGTTGGAAATATATCGCTTTCGGTCCCGACGGAAAGTTGTACGTTCCCGTTGGCGCACCTTGTAATATCTGTGAATCAGAAGATAAAATTTTTAATTCTATTACGAGAATGGATCCTGATGGAACCAATCTGGAAATAGTTCATTCCGGTATTAGAAATACGGTGGGGTTCAATTGGCACCCTGCGTCAAAAGAGCTTTGGTTCACAGATAATGGCAGAGATATGCTGGGTGACGATGTTCCCGCTTGTGAACTAAATAGAGCTGAAAAAGATA
>JBILDL010000262.1:0-4131 GCA_044352635.1 Saprospiraceae bacterium
ACTACCTCGTAACCAGCGCCAATTACTGCATACATAGAGTAAATGAAGGCAACTAAAGCGATAGTTAATTGAATAAGCCAGCGAGGGTTCTTTTTAAAAGAAATAGTCAGAGCGTAGGTAGCGGATGAAAAAATATAAGGAATTAATACACTAATCGTTGTCAATAAGATCATAAATTCAAAAGCTTTAACTAAGCCCTTGGTATAATTCATCAACAATAAAATAGAGATCAAAACACTGGATAATACGATACCCACTGCTGGGGTGGCTTTACTATTTTGCTTTCCAAAAATGGCTGGAAAAACTTTATCATTTGCGGCAGCTAAAGGAATTTGACCTTGTATAAGAATCCAGCCATTTAGTGCACCAAAAGTAGATATGAGAACGCCTGCTGCCACAAAATTTCCTGCCCAGGGGCCCCATATTTTGGTAGCGGCATCGGCAAAAGGCGCTTTTGACTGCATTAATTCATCAGGAGGAATAATTCCCATAACGGCAAAACTTCCAAGTATGTAAACGAGAGCAGTTAATAAAGTCCCCCAAATGGTAGCTCTTGGAATCGTTTTTTCTGGATCTTTCACGTTGGCAGCCGGAATGGTAGCGCACTCAAGACCCAAAAAGGCAAATAGTGTAAGCGTCGTTGTGGCAGCCAATGCACCGCCAATCGTGTTTTCTCCACGAACCAATGGGGTTAAATAATCCATATTGACATAAAATATGCCTACGATGGACACCATTAATAGGGGCGTTAACTTTAAGATGGTAGTGACTAATTGAACGGTACCGGCTGTTTTAATCCCCCTGGTATTCACCCAGGTTAAGAACCAAATAACACCAAGTCCTGCTGAAATAGCTGCTACAGGATGCTCTCCAATGGTTGGAAAGAAATGACTTAAATAGCCAATTAAAGCTACGGCAATAGCTGCATTGGTACACCAAACGGAAATCCAGTAACCCCAAGCAACCCAAAAGGCAGCAAAATGACCAAATCCTTCTCTGGTATAAACGTAAGGACCACCGGTTGTCCCGGGATATTTTTTACTAAGAGCGGCAAAAACAAGGGCTAATCCAATGGCTCCAAGTGCAGATAGCGCCCAGCCAAACATGCTAATACCGCCGTAAGCAGCAAGGGAGGCAGGTAGAAAAAACACCCCTGAACCTATCATATTTCCCATGACCAGAGCTATGGTAGGCCCAAAACCAATCTGATGTTCTTCACTTTTTTGTCCCATATCGTTTTTTTTTGCTTTTGAATGATCATTTCTTTAAAAAAATGAATTTAACCATAATTTTTAAAAGTCATAGATTATTTAATAGGTTTGATAGAATATTTTATAGGTTAACCGTTTTTAATTGTATAATAGCGTACTTTTTTAACAAATAAATTTTCAATATTATGAAAATGTATAAAATGATTTTCCTTTCATTAGGATTATTTTCGTTTGTAATGCTCGGTGCGCAAGGTAAGGGAGGGAGAATATTATATGAAGTAACGGTTAATATTCATCGTAATTTACCTCCTGAAAGAGCAGAGGAAATGAAAAAATTTGTTCCGGAATTCCAGGTGTCAAATTTAGAATTGCTTTTTAATGAAACCATGTCTCTTTGTAAGAATGCTGAGAAACAACCTGAAGCACCTCCTGCGGCTACAGAACAAGAGGGAATGATGAGGAGATTTATGATGCGTCGTTCTGCTAATGTTGTGTTTAGAAATTTAAAGGAAAAACGTTCTATTGAACAGACTGATTTCATGGATAAGACCTTTCTTATATCTGATGAAACAGAGAAAATGGCCTGGAAAATCACGGGGGAACAGAAAATGATTAATGGTTATCTGGCCATTGGCGCTTCTTACCAAGATTCATTGATGGGCAGAGAACGTCGCATAAAAGCGTATTTCACGCCAACGATTCCAATTAGTGCAGGCCCACAAACTTACGCGGGTCTTCCTGGACTCGTTATTATGGTCGATATTAATGAAGGAGCTCAAACCTTGATTGCAAAGGAAATTACCCTGGATCCTGCTTTATCGGCTGGAATTGTAGAGCCTGATAAGGGTAAATTGGTTACCCGTAAAGAATACAATGCGATTGTGGCGGAAAGAATGAAAGAAATGGGTGCTAATGGTCAAGGTGGCTTCCAGATAAGAATGGGAGGTCCCCGTAATTAAATTCTGATTGATTTAGTTATGCCTATTTCCCATAAAAAAAGCGTGCGAAAGTATTTTTTCGCACGCTTTTTTTGTTTGATGATTGATATCTTATCTCATAAACATACGCATTCCTCCCGGAGGCATGCCCATTTGATTTCCGCCCATACCTTTTAACGTATAAGTGAAGCTCAACATGAAATATCTTCCTAAAGATCTGATTTGTTCATCTGAAGTATAATTGAAGTCGGCATTACGACTGATGCCCGTATTTTTATTCAGCATGTCAATGGCCGCAAGTTTTAGTTCACCGCGTTTATCTTTTAAAACGAACACGGAAAGTCCTGAATTCCAGATGGGAATGGCCTGATTGAATCCAGCGCTAAGTCCAGAGTAAATCTCGTAATCTAA
Source organism: Saprospiraceae bacterium (assembly GCA_044352635.1). Lineage (GTDB taxonomy): Bacteria > Bacteroidota > Bacteroidia > Chitinophagales > Saprospiraceae > BJGN01. The sequence continues at coordinate 2,561 of JBILDL010000262.1, forward strand.
ATTAGTAGAAAGATTAATGGCCTTTTTGAATAAAGGAACATTTATATTGGCGGTGTAGGTCTTTACGCTAAACGATCTCGCGTTTTGAGTGGTGATAGAATAGGAGGTGTTTGAATTACTCCAATCCATGCCAATTTGCCAGTCAAATAGATCCTTCTTCTGATTTTCAATGGATATTCCTCCCGACATACTGGTAGAAAGCGTACTGCTCAATGCGCCATTGATATAAGTCAATCCTTTGTTTCTATTGATTCCTGCATTACTGTTGATTCTTATTTTCAAGGGCTTGATACGTGTGCCAAAATTGGCGCGAGTCGATATATTTAAGTCGTTGGCTACGTTTTCCGGGCGGGTAGTAGTGATGTATTGATCATCGATAACCTGCGTATTCCTGATTTTATTTTGCGTGTAACCTATGTTCGAAAATATAAAAAGATTAGTCATTGAAAACTGATTGAAACTAAAGAATCTTACGCCCATGTTGTGGCTATATTCAGGTCTCAAATCTGGATTACCTACATATATATTCAGAGGATTGCTATTGTCAACCAAGGGTTGAAGTTGAGTCAAAGAGGGTTCTCTAACGTTAGTAGAGTAGTCGGCAGATAAATTTTTTCCCTTTCCAACTTCCCAACGCATTCTAACCGCTGGTAAAATATTGGTATATTTCTTTTCAATGGTCTGTTCAGTGAGGATAAGTTCACCGGTTAACAAAGAATATTGAACACTGGCTCCCGCGGTAAGATTAAATTTTTCGCCAGAAAATCGGTAGTTTCCGCCACCTCTGTGATAATTGTAATCGGTCGTGTATTTATTGCTAAGTTGGGAATTAAATTTTTCGAAAGGATTAAGACCAAAGGCCAGGTCATATACTTCCCTAAATTGATTATTATCATTATGGCGATAATCATAATTCATTTCTAGGTATTGCTTTTTAAACAAAGGTTCTGTGTAGGAAAGCCTTACCCCGTAAGAAATTCTTTCATTATCCTGGGTAAATCTTTGCTTTATAGTATCAATTTTGCTTTTTCCAGCCTTAAAAAAGGTGTTTTCCGATAAATTTTCACCAAAATTGCCATCATTATTCAGATTAAATGAAAAATTGGCTGAATAGCTTCTACCAGGTTTTGATAATTTTCTTCTGTACAATAAATCGTTTGTGAGCTGATTGGCACTCCCTTCACTGGTATTTGTGCGAACATTGCTGTTAGATGGAGAATAATCGGCATTAAGCGTTTCCGTTTCACCGTCGTAAAGGGTGTTACTACCTCTGAAAGTGACACGGGAAGTTAATTTAATAGATTGGAAAGAATCGAGTTTATGATCTAAAACTACATTGAGTCTGTGACTTTGGTTTTGGCTATTCTGTTTGCTATCTTCCGTATTGAAAAAGGTCCTGTCGGCTAGGAAATTTTCTCTAAAAAGTGTTCTATCTGTTTGCTTATCCAATAGGGAATAGAAATAACTACCGTTCAATTCTGTTTTCTCACTTAAGGTATTCGTATAATTTAAGCCCCCGGAATAGGTATTGGTAAACCCGGTATTATTTCCATTATTTATAGGACTATCTC
>JBILDL010000233.1:0-4579 GCA_044352635.1 Saprospiraceae bacterium
GCGGCAGAAACCATTTTCATCGCTTTAGTAATTTGCTGAGTACTATTTACCGAGCGAATCCTTTCCCTTACCTCTTTTAAATTGGCAGCCATAATTATTTATTTAAACAAAATTTTAAAGCGAGTAAGCTTTTGATAATTCTTCTGCAAGAGCCTCAATACGCTGAGTGTCCTCTTTCTCCAATTTACCAGCTTTAAAATTCTGTAAAATCTCAGGATGTCTTTTTTCAAGTGTCACCAAGAAATTACTTTCGAATTCTGACACTTTATTAACGGGAACATTTCTTAACTTTCCAAAAGTACCTAAAAAGATGATAGCTACTTGTTTTTCAACGGAAAGAGGAGAGTATTGAGCTTGTTTAAGCACTTCAACATTACGCTTTCCTTTTTCTAGTACAGCTTGTGTAGCAGCATCCAGATCAGATCCAAATTTAGAAAACGCCTCTAATTCACGATATTGGGCCTGATCCAACTTCAGGGTACCTGCCACTTTTTTCATGGACTTGATTTGAGCATTTCCACCTACACGGGATACGGAAATACCCACGTTAATAGCTGGACGAATACCGGCATTAAACAAGTTCGTTTCCAGGAAGATCTGACCATCGGTAATAGAAATTACGTTGGTTGGAATGTAAGCAGAAACGTCAGATGCCTGCGTTTCAATGATTGGTAGCGCGGTAAGAGAACCACCTCCTTTAACCATAGGCTGACCATTTGCATCTTTTCCATTTTTCAATGATTCAGGTAAATCATTCATTGTTCTGGCGATGCCATCATTATTAATGATTTTAGCCGCTCTTTCCAACAAACGAGAGTGAAGATAGAAAACGTCGCCAGGATAAGCTTCACGACCTGGAGGACGGCGTAAAAGCAAGGAAACCTCGCGATAAGCTACTGCTTGTTTTGATAAGTCATCATAAACAATAAGTGCCGGACGACCCGTGTCACGGAAAAATTCACCGATAGAAGCACCGGCAAAAGGCGCATAGAACTGAAGAGGCGCCGGATCGGAAGCAGAAGAAGAGACAATAACCGTATAAGCCATTGCTCCGTTTTCTTCTAAAGTTCTCGCCACTTGCGCGACGGTAGAAGCCTTTTGACCAGAAGCCACATAAATGCAATATACAGGTTCACCCCTATCGTAAAATTCTCTTTGATTTATAATCGTATCAATAGCAATGGCCGTTTTTCCTGTTTGACGGTCGCCAATGATTAACTCTCTCTGCCCTCTTCCAATAGGAATCATTGCATCGATCGCTTTAATACCTGTTTGAAGAGGCTCATTTACTGGTTGACGAAAGATAACACCTGGTGCTTTTCTTTCTAAAGGCATCTCATAAAGATCTCCTTTAATAGGACCCTTTCCGTCAATAGGTTGACCCAAAGTATTTACAACACGGCCAACAAAACCTTCTCCCACTTTAATGGAAGCAATTCTATTGGTTCTGTGCACCCTTGAGCCCTCACGAATACCGTCAGCTGAACCCATAAGTACCACACCGACATTGTCTTCTTCAAGATTTAAAACGATGGCCTGTGTACCTGTGCTAAATTCAACCAATTCACCTGATTGAGCATTATTTAATCCATACACACGAGCAATTCCGTCTCCAACTTGAAGTACGGTACCGAACTCTGCTAACTCAGCAGTATCATTAAATCCAGAAATTTGTTGCTTCAGGATTTGGGAAATTTCTTCAGGTCTTACGTCACCCATTTTTTTATGTTTTGCTACTGATTCAAATAAATATTAACTGGCACGTTAATTATCGCGCTATAATTTTAGACTCATAAAGATTTTCTGCAAATGATTTCTTCAGCCTGAAAATTTGATTTTTAACACTGGCATCATAAACATAATCCTCCATTTCAATAATAAACCCACCCACCAAGGATTCATCAACAATCGTTTCCAACTCAATGTTTTTGAAACCAACGATAGATGAAGAAGCTATTTTTATAATTTTTTCCTGATCCTCTTTGCTTAAGGGTTGCGCTGAAATAACTTTAACGGTAGAAATCTCCTTTAAGGTTTTATATTGTGAAAGAAAAGAATCAACAATTAAAGGGAGATTAAATTCACGGTGTTTCGACACTAACAATTGAAGAAATAGTAAGGTTAATTTACTTAGTTTATCTTCAAAAAGAGTGGACAGAATCTTCTTTTTCTTATCAAAAGAAATCACAGGACTTTTAACAAATGCAGAAAAATCTGCATTTTCCCGAAGCAAATTTTTCAAAACTTTTGCATCGGCTAAAGCTGATTCCACCTCATTTCTATCCACGGCGAGATCGATCCAGGATTTAGCGTAACGAAAGGCAATTTTATTTGTGGTCATTTTATTTACTTAAAGGCATGCAAAAATTAATTTTCGAAACGAATTTCTTCCACTAATTTTTGTGTTAATTGTAAACTCTCCTGCTTATCAGACAGACGTTGATGAATTAATTTTTCAGCAATTTCTATAGACAACAACCCGATATCATTCCTAACATTAGTTAACATTTCCATTTTTTGGTGTTCAATTTCTATCTTAGCAGCTTGGACAATTTTTTGTGCTTCCTCTTTTGCTCTTTCTCTTGCTTCACTAATAATTGATTCCTTCGCCTCTTTTGCTTCCTTTAAAATGGCTGCTCTTTCTTCTGCTGCTTGTTTTAATAAATTTTCATTATGTGATTGTAAAGAAGAAATCTCCTCCTTTGCTTTTTTAGCTGAATCCAAAGAGTTTTGTATATCCTGTTCCCTCTCCTTTAACGCATTTTGAATAGGTTTGAAGGCAAATTTACCCATCAATCCCCAAAAAAGAAGGAAGATAAGCGTTGTCCATATTAATAAGCCCGGTTCGGGGCGAATCACTGAGAAATCGGCTAAGAAAAGCATCATTTTATATTTTTTTACCTTGGTATTTACCAATTCATTTAATAAAGGGTAGAAATGCCGTCAGGAGCCAACCGCACCCGACCTGCATTTCTTTCATTTTGATTACTTAACGAAAATCGATAAGATAATCGCGATAAGGGCAGCACCCTCAATAAGAGCGGCCATAAGGATCATGTTAGAACGGATATCTCCAACTACCTCAGGTTGACGAGCAATGGCTTCCATTGCTTTTGAACCGATGTTTCCAATTCCAATTCCAGCGCCTATTACAGCTAATCCTGCACCAATTGCGGCTAATGTTCCAGTCATGATGACAATTTTTATTATAAATTATTAATGATGTTCGTGATGTTCTTCAATGGCAGCACCTATATATGATGCTGTCAGGATACAAAATACAAATGCTTGCACAAAGGCTACCAAAAGTTCAATAGCCATCATGAATAAGGTAAGTGGTACAGCCATAACTCCTCCTAAGATGGAACCACCCAGATTTTCTCCCGCTTGTCCAAAAATAAATATCAAACTGACAAATATGATGATTACGATATGACCAGCCGTTATGTTGGCAAAAAGACGCAACATTAGGGTCATCGGTTTTATGAACAAACCAAGTAATTCAACTGGCGTTAATATAAACTTTATAGGTAATGGAACGCCAGGCATATTGAAAACATGCTGCCAGTAATTTTTATTTCCACTAAAATTGGTTATCAGGGCTGCAATGACCGCAAGCACTAAGGTGACAGACAAATTTCCTGTAACGTTACCACTTCCCGGGAAAAATGGTAATTGCCCTATGAGATTCAATCCCAGTATAAAAAAGAAAATAGACATTAAGTAAGGAAGATATTTTTCGTACTTACTCCCTAGAAAAGGGATGGCTACCTCATTTCTGATAAACTCAAATAATGGCTCTATAACCGCTTGAACCCCTTTTGGTGCCTGACCCTTCCTGGTGATATAACTTACCGCTGCTTTCCTGAAAAGGAAGAATAAAATCAGGAAAGCTAATATCATTGTAAAAACATTTTTTGTCATACCGAAATCATAGAAAGAGGTGACCCCACCACCCATGATTCCTCCATCGTAAGATGTTTTCTTATCCAAAGCATAACATTTTTCCTCATAAATTACCTGAAAAGTAACCTTCCCGTCTTCCGATGTCTTTTCTGTGTAACAAGCTACCTCAACCTCACCATCCATAGGAAAACCTTCCTGGTTAACTCTCATAATGGATCCATGAACCATCACATATCCATCAATGGCCTTTGTTCCTGAACCATGATGATGCATATCAAAATCATTAGACATCAAAAAGGTGAATCCCTTTCCTGGTGCGTACAATAAGCAAGGCAGTGGAAGATAATAATCGCCAAATAAATGAAATGCATTAGCGTCGGCAATATGATGAAATGCTGAAGCACCTGGGTCATATTTCTCCTCATGATGACATGAACATTCACCGTGATTGTGCGTTGCATTCTCTGTTTCCGCTGTATGAGTTTCTGCGCCTTCGACAATAAATGTGTTCGCCATTATAACGAACAAACAGATGAATGGAACCACGAATTTTTTCATTCTAATTATTCTTTTATAGCGCTTTTTTTAAAATCGCCACAAATTTAGACATTTAAATGATTTAAAAAAAATATGTGGGAATTTATTTTTTTATACCTTACCTTTTTACTTTTGA